>CAYGXL010000007.1:35812-40170 GCA_964353935.1 uncultured Burkholderiaceae bacterium
CCTGCCCGGCGGGACTCAACCGGAGCCGGAAACCGGCGGAGCCCGTGAGTATATCCCGCGGCGCGTCAACGCCGCAAGCTCCGGGCGTGCTTCTCAGATCGTCTCGGCCGCCTCGACCACGCGGGTGACCGCCCAGGTCTTGGTCCTGGACATCGGGCGTGATTCGGCGATCTCGACGATGTCGCCCTCGCTCAGCGCGTTCGTCTCATCGTGCGCGTGGTACTTGTTCGACTTGACGATGTACTTGCCGTAGAGCGGGTGCTTGACGCGGCGCTCGACCAGCACGGTCACCGTCTTTTCCATCTTGTTGCTGACGACGCGGCCGACCAGCGTGCGCGTCAGGGATTTCTTCTCGGCGTTCATTTGGCGGCGACCTTCTGGCTCAGGACGGTGCGGACGCGCGCGATGTCGCGGCGCGTGCGCTGCAGCTGGCCGGTGTTCTGCAGCTGCTGGGTTGCGTGCTGCATGCGCAGCGAGAAGTGCGCCTTCTGCAGCTCCTGCAGCTCTTTCTCGAGGGCGGCGACGTCTTTGGTGCGCAGTTCCTTGGCGTTCATGCGCGTTCTCCTTACTGGCCAAGCTGACGGACGACGAACGTCGTCTTCAGCGGCAGCTTGGCGGCGGCGAGCGCAAATGCCTCCCGCGCCATGGTTTCGTTGACACCGTCCAGTTCGTAGACGACGTTGCCGGGCCGTACCTCGGCTACCCAGTACTCCGGGTTGCCCTTGCCGTTGCCCATGCGGACCTCGGCCGGCTTCTGGGAGATCGGCTTGTCCGGGAACACGCGGATCCACACGCGGCCGCCGCGCTTGATGTGGCGGCTGATCGCGCGGCGGGCCGCTTCGATCTGGCGGGCGGTCAGGCGACCGCGCTCGGTCACCTTCAGACCGAACTCGCCGAACGAGACGTTGGCGCCGCGCAGGGCCAGGCCGCGGTTACGGCCCTTGTGCTCCTTGCGGTACTTGCGTCGAGCGGGTTGCAGCATGATTACTCTCCGTCTTTCGCGCCGCCCTCGGGCTTGGCGTCACCCGGGGTCTTGGCCGCCACCTTGCGCACGCGCTTGACGACCGGCTTGGCAGCAGCGTCCTTCGGTGGCCCGGCAGGCGCCGTCTCGGCGGTCTTGGTCTCGGCGGTCTTGGTCTCGGCCGTCTTGGTGTCGGCCGTCTTGCGTGCCGGCCGCTTGGCCGGGGGTCGGCGATCGCCGCTCGGGCGGTCGGAACGCGGACGGCGCTCTTCGCGATCCGGCGCCGGCGAGTCCGTGGCGGCCGGGGCGGCTCCGCTGGCCAGTCTGTCGCCCTTGTAGACCCAGCACTTGACGCCGATGACGCCATAGGTGGTCTTGGCTTCCGAGAAGCCGTAATCGATGTCGGCGCGCAACGTGTGCAGCGGCACGCGGCCTTCGCGGTACCACTCGGTCCGCGCGATCTCGATGCCGTTCAGGCGGCCGGCGCTCATGAGCTTGATGCCCTGCGCTCCCAGGCGCATCGCGTTCTGCATCGCGCGCTTCATCGCGCGGCGGAACATGATGCGCTTCTCGAGCTGCTGGGTGATCGAGTCGGCGATCAGCTGCGCGTCGAGTTCCGGCTTGCGGATCTCCTCGATGTTCACGTGCACCGGCACGCCGAGCATCTTCTGGAGCGTGGACTTCAGCGTCTCGATGTCCTCGCCCTTCTTGCCGATCACGACACCCGGACGCGCCGAGTAGATCGTGATGCGGGCGTTCTTCGCGGGACGCTCGATGACGATGCGGCCGACCGAGGCGCTGCGCAGCTTCTTGCGCAGGTACTCGCGGACCTTCAGGTCCTCGCCGAGCATCCTGGGGAACGCCGGACCGGTGGCGAACCAGCGAGAGGTCCAGTTCCGCGTGACGGGCAGGCGGAAGCCGGTGGGATTGATCTTTTGACCCATGGTTGCCCTATTTCTTCTGTTTGGCGTCGCCGACCGTCACGAAGATGTGACAGGTCTTCTTCTCGATCCGCGTGCCGCGGCCCTTGGCGCGTGCCGCGAAGCGCCGCTGCACCGGGCCTTTCTCGACGTAGATGCGCGTGACACGCAGTTCGTCGATGTCGGCGCCGTCGTTGTGCTCGGCGTTCGCTATCGCGGACTCGAGCGCCTTCTTGATCAGTCCCGCCGCCTTCTTCTGCGTGAACGACAGGATGTTCAGCGCCTTGTCGACCGGCTTGCCGCGAACCAGGTCCGCGACCAGCCGGCCCTTCTGGGGAGACAGGCGCGCGCCCTTGACGATTGCTGTGGTTTCCATCGTGCTCACCCTACTTCTTGGACACGGCGGTTTTCTTGTCCGCCGCATGGCCCTTGAAGGTCCGCGTCAGCGCGAATTCGCCGAGCTTGTGACCGACCATGTTTTCGTTGATGTACACCGGCACGTGCTGCTTGCCGTTGTGGACGGCGATCGTCAGGCCGATGAACTCCGGCAGGATGGTCGAGCGACGGGACCAGGTCTTGATCGGCTTCTTGTCGCGGATGGCCTGTGCGGTTTCGATTTTCTTCTGCAGGTGGCCGTCGACGAACGGGCCCTTCTTCAGTGAACGAGACATTCAGGCCCCCTTACTTCCGTTTCCGGCGCTGCACGATCATCGTGTCAGTCCGCTTGTTGTTGCGCGTGCGATAGCCCTTGGTGAGCGTGCCCCACGGGCTGACCGGGTCGCGCTTGGTGCCAGTGCGGCCCTCGCCACCACCGTGCGGGTGATCGACCGGGTTCATCGCCACGCCGCGCACGGTCGGGCGCACGCCGCGCCAGCGCATGGCACCGGCCTTGCCGATCTGGCGCAGGTTGTTCTCCTCGTTGCCGACTTCACCGATGGTGGCGCGGCAATCGATCAGCACGCGGCGGATCTCGCCTGAGCGCAGCCGGAGCTGCGCGTAGCTGCCCTCGCGCGCCAGCAACTGGACGGACGTGCCCGCCGACCGCGCGAGCTGCGCGCCCTTGCCCGGCAGCATCTCGACGCAGTGGATCGTCGTGCCCACCGGAATGTTGCGCAGGGGCAGCGTGTTGCCGACGCGGATGGGCGCCTCGTTCCCGCTCATCAGCTGCGCGCCGACCGTCAGGCCCTTGGACGCGATGATGTAGCGGCGCTCGCCGTCGGCGTAGCACAGCAGCGCGATGTGCGCGGACCGGTTAGGGTCGTACTCCAGGCGCTCGACCTTGGCGGCGATGCCGTCCTTGTTGCGCTTGAAGTCGATCACGCGATAGGCCTGCTTGTGGCCGCCGCCCTTGTGCCGCATCGTGATGCGGCCGTGGTTGTTTCGGCCCGACCCGCGGATCTGCTTCTCGGTCAGCGACGCGAGCGGCCTGCCCTTGTGCAGGTTGGCGTTGACGACCTTGACGACTCCACGCCGGCCGGCAGACGTCGGTTTGACTTTAACCAGCGCCATTTACTTCACCTCTTGCGCGAAGTTGATTTCCTGACCCGGCTTGAGCGACACGTACGCCTTGCGCACGTTGCCACGACGGCCCTCGAACCGGCCGAAGCGCTTCGTCTTGCCCTTGGTGTTCAGGATCTGCACGGATTCGACCTGCACCTTGAAGAGCAGCTCGACCGCGGCCTTGACTTCCGGTTTGGTCGCGTCGTGCTTCACGCGGAACGCGACCTGTTCGTTCTTCTCGCCGATCATCGTGCTCTTCTCGGAGACGATGGGCGCGAGCAGCACGCTGTAAAGACGGTCCTGGCTCATCCCCACATCTCCTCGAGCTTGGCGATCGCCGGCTTCGTGACCACCACGTTCTTGTAGTGGATCAGCGACAGCGGGTCCGCGTAGCGCGGCTCGACCACCATGACGTTCTTCAGGTTGCGCGAAGCGAGATACAGGTTCTCGTCCACCGCCTCCGTGATGATCAGGACGGACTCGAGCCCCATCGCCTTCAGCTTTTCCGCCAGCGGCTTGGTCTTGGGCGAGTCGACCGACCATCCGTCAACGACCGCGATGCGGCCATCGCGCGCGAGCTGCGACAGGATCGACGTCATGCCCGCCCGGTACATCTTCTTGTTCACCTTCTGGGTGAAGTTCTCGTCCGGCGAGTTCGGGAACGTGCGTCCACCCCCGCGCCAGATCGGGCTCGACGACATTCCGGCTCGTGCGCGGCCGGTGCCCTTCTGGCGCCACGGCTTGCGCGTCGAGTGCTTGACCGTCGTCCGGTCCTTCTGCGCCCGCGTGCCCTGACGCGCGTTGGCCTGGTAGGCCACCACGATCTGGTGCACCAGCGCCTCGTTGTACTCACGGCCGAAGAGCGTCTCCGGCGCCGGCGTCGTGCCGTCGGCCTGGCCCTGGGCGTTCAACAGTTTCAGTTCCATCGCGCCCCCTTATGCCTTCGCCGCCTTGGCCTTGACGGCCGCGCGCACGAC
>CAYGXL010000008.1:0-20520 GCA_964353935.1 uncultured Burkholderiaceae bacterium
CCATCGAGTTGGTGCAGATCACCGACAGCACGAAGATCAGCGGCAGCGAGATGAAGGCGAGCAGCCAGGGGACGCCGAAGAATTCGTGCGTCACCCAGGCGCCGAGCACGCTGAACAGCGGCACGCCGACCCACGACATCCACAGCGGCAGCTCGATGTGCTTCAGCACGTCGGTGCCGTCGCCGCTGCTGCTGCGCCTGAAGAGTCCCTTGAAGATCTCGGGGCGGCCGAACAGGCTGACCAGCGAGCCGACGACCATCATCGTCACGCCCCACCACAGCGACCACTGGTTGACGATCTCGGCGCGCGAGATCGGGACCACCGCGCCGCTGGGGCTGACGCGCGCGACGATGTCGCCCGCCTGGATCATGATCGGCGCGAGCACGACGAAGTTGATGAAGGCGCCGAGCAGGCAGCTGGTCGCCACCGCGATGCCCATCAGCCCGCCGACGCCGATCATCGCGAGATCGAGCGTCAGCCGCAGGCCGAGCACGCGGATGTCGGTTCCGAGGATCGTCGGGATCCAGCCGTTCACTTTCGCCGCAAACGCGTAGTAGTAGGTGTCGAGCCGCTCGTGGAAGACCCACGGTTCCTTCAGGCCCGCCCACTGGTCCATGCGCAGCAGCCGGAACTGCACGAGCTTCATCCAGCCGTCGCTGATCACCGCCTGGTAGAGGCCGGTGAAGAGCGCGGTCAGCCCGAGCAGCCGCGCCTTGAACATGCCTTCGTGCGCCGCGCCGGTGTAGAGCGCGTCCAGCACCACCCCGCTCGCGCGGCCCTCGGGAAACGGCAGCTGTTCTTCGTTGATGAAGCGCCGCTTCATCGGGAACGCAAGCAGCACGCCGATGATCGACACGACGCACATCCACACGATCATGTGCCACCACGGGATGATCCGGCCGGTCACGAGCATGTAGGCCGCGAGGCTCGAGATCATCGGGCCGATCATGTAGCCGGCCGCGGTCGCGATCGACTGGGTGCAGTTGTTCTCGAGGATCGTGAAGTCCTTCGCGAGCCCGGAACTCGCCATGACCCGGTACATCGCGAAAGCGAGGATCACCGAGGTCAGGCCGACGCCGATGCTGATGCCGGTCTTGGCGCCGATGTACATCGCGGTGGCCGCCAGCACGCCGCCGAGCACGAAGCCGGTGAGCCCGGAGCGCAGCGTCAGCTGCGGCATGTCGCCGCGGTAGACGTTGGCGAGCCACCACTCGTCCTTCTGCTCGCGGGTCCAGGTGCGGACCTGTTCCTCGGTGAGCTGCAGCAGCGCCATCCCGTCGTTCCCCTGTTGTTCTTGTTGGCAGCGGGCGCAATCTTCGCAGAAGGCAGCGCGCGGCGGAGATGCGGACGTCAGGCTGGGTCAAAGGGCAACGACTTGTGCATGCCTCCGTGAGTCGTGCCGGTTGTCAGCTGGCGCCGCGGCCGCCGCCCAGCTACCTCGCACGAGCGGTCGATCGAACCTAGCGACCGAGCGTTTCTGAGGCAGACAGCCACTTCCGACCCTTTGCTGTCATCCGCTTTTGGCGTTCGTGCGTTAAGGCAAGACCGCCGGCGCAGCGCTTGAGCTGCCCCAGATTCCACAGGCTCGCCGCGCGGCCACAGGAACATCCAACCACAAGAAAGTGAACTGATGAACAAGATCACCGTCGCCGTCATCGCCACGCTGACTGCACTCAGCAGCTACGCCCAGGCGCAAGCGCCAGCGAGTCCCGCCCCCACCGCCCCGATGGCCGCGCCGGCCCCGGCTGCCAAGGCCGCAGCCCCCGCTGCGAAGTCCGCCGCCAGCACCGACCCGATCGTCGCGTCGCGGACGGCGCGCCGTGACGCCGACGCCGCGTTCAGCAATGCCCAGGCCGCGGCCCGCAAGCAGCGTGACGACAAGGTCAACGCCGCCGTGGAAGCCGCCCTGAAGGATCCGAAGAACGCCGGGAAGGACAAGCTGGTGCTGCGTCGTGAAACGCGCGCGCAAGCCCGTGCCGCCACGCAGGCCGACTACGATGCCGCCATCAAGGCAGCGCGTACCGAACGCGACGCTGCGCGCGCTGCCGCGCCGCGTCCGGCCCAGAAGAAGTAAGACCGTGCGCGAACGCGCCATCGCGGCGCGTTCGCGCCGAGGCTGCTCCGCCCCTGGCTGCGCGGTTCATCGACAGTGGATGAGCACATCAGCCGCGAGAATCGGGAAGCACGACCAGTTGCAGGAAGCGAGCGAGTCGCAACGGCAGTCGCTCGCCCTCCGCGGAGAACGCGAGAGCGGGGGGTGTCAAGCGCGATTTCGCTTCTGGCCGGGGTCAGTCCTGCCTCGCCTCACCATGCTTCGCTGCCTGTCTCGCCCTTGAACGGGCCCGTCAGTTCGGGCGTGATCCAGCCGCCATAGAAGCGTCCGGGCTGAGGCGTCACGGGCGCACCTTCGACACTGCATTCGAGATCGGCCGGATAGAAGGCGACGCAGTCGGCCAGGGCCTCGGCACCCGCAAGCGGTTGCGGGTAGCTCCAGGCAACGCGCGGCAGGCGGCGACTGCCGTCGACCAGAGACCAATACCGGGCCGGTCCTTTCCATTCGCAGAACGACGAACCGGGTGCCGGCTGCAGGTACTCCCGAGCGACATCGTCCCACGGCAGATAGAAGCTGGGCGGGTGGGCAGTCTCGAGCACGCGAACGGCGCGACGCGTCCGCGCGACCTCGACGCCTGCCCACCGGACAACCACTTCACGCGTATCGGATGCAAGCTGTGGCGGCCGCGGGTAGTCCCACACCGAAACCTGCCCCGGTTGCGGAATGGCGGCAAACGGCGGCCGTCGTTGACCGCGCCACTGCCACTGCGCACGGGCGCCCGCTAGCTCCTCTGGATTCGGCGTCATCGATCGATCAGTGAGGGACAGCCCACGGTCTGCTGGGCGGCAATTCTGGCCCCGCCAGGCTGCGTCTGCAATTGTCGTCACTGTCTTCATGCTCGCAGTAGTAGCAGGATCTCCAGCCAGCATTGCGCTGGCAAGGAGCTGACAGAGGCCGAACGCTGCCTCTTCAAGCGTCCCGACGCAGTGAGGCTGGTTCAGCCCTGGCAACTCTTCGGCGAAAGCTGATAGGCTCACTATCAGGCCAAGTGCCATCCTCCGCGCCGGCGCCAACAGTCGGCATCGGCAGACGCGGGGAACGTTGCGCTGGCCTACCAGTGTGCCCCGTGCGGGCCAGCCCTATCCTCAGGACGCCCTAATGAAGACACCCGTCGCTTTCCTCGGCCGGCGCGCACTCGTCGCTTTGGCCCTCGTTCTTGGCACTCTGCTTCCCACGGCCTACGCGCAGCAGGTCTTTCGCGTAACGACCATTCCGGAAGAGGCCGCCACCGAGCAGGTTCGCAAGTTCGGCCCCATCGTCAGGTATCTCGAGCAGAAGCTCGGCATGAAAGTCGAGTTCATCCCGGTCACCGACTACCCCGCCGCGGTCGAGGCACTGGTCAACAAGCAGGTCGACCTCGTCTGGTTCGGCGGCTTCACGCACGTACAGGCGCAGATCCGCTCGGGCGGCAAGATCATTCCGATCGCTCAGCGCGAGGAGGACACGCAGTTCCGCTCGGTGTTCATCACGCTGGCCGACTCGGGCATCAAGCAGCTGGCGGACCTGAAAGGCAGAACCATGAGCTTCGGTTCACAGTCGAGCACGTCGGGCCATCTGATGCCGCGAAGCTTCCTGTTGCAGGCCGGCATCGATCCCGATCGAGACTTCAAGCGCATCGCCTATTCCGGCGCACACGACGCCACGATCGCTTCCGTCGCCAGCGGCAAGGTGGACGCGGCCGCGCTCGACATCACGGTGTGGCGCAAGTTCGTCGACGAAAAGAGGGTCGACACCAGCAAGGTGGTCGTGTTCCACACGACGCCGCCGTTCTACAACTACAACTGGTCGGTACATGCTGACATGCCACCCGCGCTGCGCGAAAAAGTGACGCAGGCGTTCCTCAGCCTGTCGATGGACACGCCCGAGGGCAAGGAGATCCTTACGCTGAATCGCGCCACCAAGTACATCCCGACCAAGGCGGAGAACTACAAGGGGCTGGAAACGGCCGGACGCAGCGCGGGCCTGATCAAGTGATCTCCGGCGGGGGCGCGTAGTGAAAACGGAGGAACAGCCAGAGCCCGGCATGCGAATCGAACTCGATTCGCTGTCGGCGCGCCATCCGGCCGCGTCGACCGGCTCGCCGGCCGCGCTGCGCGCCGCCTCGCTCGCCATCGCGCCCGGCGAGCAGGTCGCGGTGATCGGTCCGTCCGGCGCCGGCAAGACCACGCTGCTGCACGCGCTTGCCTGTGCACTGCAGCCCGCGTCGGGGACACTGCGGCTCGACGCCATCGATCCGTGGTCGCTCCCGGTGCGCCAACTGCAGCGGCTGCGCGGCCGGCTGTTCCTGGCGCCGCAGACGCCGCCACTGCCGCCGCGTCAACGCGTCATCACCTCGATCCTGGCCGCGCGGCTGCCGCGCTTGTCACTGTGGCGCAGCCTGCGCGCGCTGGTCTATCCGGACGACATCGCCGGCGCCTACGAGGCGCTGGCGCGCTTTGACCTGACCGACAAGTTGTGGGACCGCGTCGACCGCCTCTCGGGCGGCGAGCGCCAGCGGGTCGGGCTGGCGCGCGCACTGATGGCACCTGCCAGCCTGTGGCTGGTCGATGAGCCGCTTTCGGCGCTCGACCCGACGCGGGCGCGCCAGGCGATCGACACGCTGACGCAGGCGGCGCGCGAGCGCGGCGCGACGCTGGTTGCCTCCCTGCACCAGACCGACGTGGCGACGCGCTTCGCGCGCGTGATCGGACTGCGCGAAGGCACAGTGGCATTCGACCTGCCGGGCCACGAAGTCACGCGCACGCGGCTGTCGCAGCTCTACGCGCAGCACGAGCACGAACTTGTCGCCGCGGTGCCGGGACCGGCCGCGACGCTGGCGGCGCCATCCGTGGCCACAGTCTGCCGCTGAGACTCGCAGCGTGCCGGCCGCAGCGCTGACGTCGCCCCGGTTGCGCGATCCCGCGTGGTCGAAGCGCGTGTTCTGGGTTTGCGTCGGGGCCGTCCTGCTGGCGCCGATGCTGGTGGCGACCGAGTTCAAGCCGTGGACGCTGCTCGAGCCCGACAACGTGAAAGTCACGCTCGGGTTTCTCGGCGACTTCCTGCCGCCGAGGCTCGACGCCGAGTTCCTCGCACTGGTGGCTCGCGAGGCGTGGCGAACAGTCGCGATCGCCACGGCCGGCACCGCGCTCGCGCTGCTGCTGGCGATCCCGCTGACGCTCGCCTCGACCGCCGCGCTGTCGGTGTCGGCGCTGTCCGGCCGCATGGGCGCCGTGCCGTTCGTGCTGCGGCAGGCCGTGCGCTGGCTGCTGATCGTGCTGCGCAGCGTGCCCGAGCTGGTGTGGGCGCTCGTCTTCGTGCGCGTCGTCGGCCTCGGCCCGACTGCCGGCGTGCTTGCGATCGCGCTCACCTACAGCGGCATGCTCGGCAAGGTCTACGGCGAAATCCTCGAGAGCGGCGAAACGCATGCCTCGACCGCGCTGCTGCGTAACGGCAGCCAGCGGTTGCAGGCGTTCCTCTACGGCCTGCTGCCGACCAACGCGCCGGAACTGACCAGCTACACCGTGTACCGCTGGGAGTGCGCGATCCGTTCATCCGCGGTGCTCGGTTTCGTCGGCGCCGGCGGCCTCGGCCAGCAGATGGACATGTCGATGAAGATGTTCAATGGTTCCGAGGTGAGCACCATGCTGCTCGCCTTCATTTTCCTGGTGTGGCTCGCCGACCTCGCGAGTTCCGCCTTGCGAAGGGCGCTCGGATGAGCGGCGCTCAGCCCCGCCCCCAGGCCGCCAACGTTCCGTTCAAGGCGCCGCCGCGGGTCTTCCACGCGCGCTGCGCCGCTTGCTGGATAGTGCTTGCGGTGATCGCACTGGCCGTGGCGAGCTTTGCCTCACTCGACCTGCAGTGGGCGAGGTTCTTCTCGGTCGAGGCCATGCAGCGCATGGGCCGCTTCCTCGGCGAGCTGGGGTCGCCGTCGACCGATCCGAAGTTCGTTGCCAGGCTCGCGACCGCCAGCCTCGAGACGCTGGCGATGTCCGCGGTCGGCACGCTGCTCGCCGCGATCTTCGGGCTGCTGCTCGCGCTGCCGGCCAGCCGGGGTCATGCCGGCGACCGCGCGCTCATGCGCGCCCCGACGCGCCTGCTGCTCAACGCGCTGCGCTCGATCCCCGAGCTCGTGTGGGCAGCCCTGCTGATCATTTCGGCGGGCCTCGGCCCGCTCGCAGGCACCCTGGCACTGGCGATGCACACCACCGGCGTGCTGGGGCGCCTGTTTGCGGAAGCGATCGAGAACGCGCCGCCGGGGCCGGGTTTCGCGCTGCGGGCACAGGGCGTCTCCGACGGAGGCGTGTTCCTGTATTCGACGCTGCCGCAGATCGTGCCGCAGCTGGTTTCCTACACGCTGTACCGATGGGAGAACAACATCCGCGCCGCGGCAGTGCTCGGAGTGGTCGGTGCCGGAGGCCTCGGGCAGATGCTGATGTTCCACATGGGCCTGTTCCAGATGAGCGAGACCAGCTCGATCCTGATCGCGATGCTGATGCTGGTGGCGATGGTGGACTTCGGTTCGTACATGCTGCGCCGGGCGCTCGCCCGCTGAAGGCGGATCGAGCGTCGGCCCGTCCGCTGACGGCCGAAAGCTCCATTACCCTGCGGCATCAACGATGAGGCGCTTTCCAAGGCAGACCGCTTCGTCCTGGACGTAGCCGAGGTGGCGGTAGAACTCGACCACAGCTGTGTTGGTGGAACGAACAAGCAGATTGATCTTGGGGACGCCCGCGCTGACGAACAACTGCTCAACGTGCTGCATCAGCTGTTTGCCATGGCCATGACCACGATGGGCGGGCGCTACCGCGAGGTAGTTGACCCATCCGCGGTGGCCGTCGTACCCCGCCATGACGGTCGCGATCAGTTCTTCGCCGTCGGTCCCGACGAGCAAGGAAGCGGGTCGCCCTACACTTCGCATTGGGAAGCTTGCTCAACCCCCGCCCGCCCGTTCCCATCATCATCGGCCTGGCGGTGGGGTCCGAGCTGGAGAATCGTATGGGCAAACCGCTCGAGGCCATCGCCAGCCTGTTCAAGGCCGCCGCCGTCAACTGGGTCAAGGACTACGCGCAGAGCATGGGCGCGGCGCTGGCCTTCTACACGATCTTCTCCATCGCGCCGCTGCTGCTCATCGTCATTGCCGTCGCCGGCTCCGTTTTCGGCGAGGAGGCCGCGCGCGGCGAGATCTACGGCCAGCTGCAAGGCATGCTCGGCTCGCATGGCGCCACCGCCGTGCAGGGCCTGCTGGAAAGCGTCAGCCGGCGCAGCGAGAGCGTGCCTGCGGCGGCGTTCGGCGTGGTGCTGCTGTTCATCGGTGCGACATCCGTCTTCGCCGAACTGCAGGACGCGCTCGACCGCATCTGGCGCGCGCCGCAGCGGCCCAGGAATGCAGGCCCCTGGGGCCTGGTGCGCGCGCGGCTGCTGTCCTTCGGCATGATCCTGGGCATCGCCTTCCTGCTCATCGTCTCGCTGGCCTTCAGCGCTGCGATGAGGGCGCTGAGCCGGTGGTGGGACCCGGATTCGACCAGCTGGATCACCTTCACCGGCCTGACCGAGCTGTCGCTGAACGTCGTGCTGCTGACGGCAGTGTTCGCGATGATCTACAAGACCATGCCGCGCGCGAGCATCGCCTGGCGCGATGTCTGGGTGGGTGCGGCCGTGACCTCGGTGCTGTTCATCACCGGCAAGGCGATGATCGGGCTGTACATCGGCGGCAGCGGCGTCACCACGCTCTTCGGCGCGGCGGCATCGCTGATCGTGGTGCTGCTGTGGGTGTACTACTCGGCGCAGATCTTCCTCTTCGGCGCCGAGTTCACCTGGGTCTATTCCCACCGGTACGGCTCGCACCGAGGGCGCGAGCTGCCCGCGCCCGGGTCCGGCGCATCCGGACCGGCTTGAGTCGGGCCCCCGGAGTGACCCACCGCGCGCGTCAGGCCGACGCGCGCATCTTCGTCAAGACCGCCGTCGACCGAAGCGGAAGTGCGACGATTCCGATAGCGGGTGCCGCAGCGAGTGGCAGATTGGACTCACCGGACAGCACGTAAACCTTTGCGCCTTCCGGCAGGCTGGATTCGTTCAGGACGCCCTTGCCCGAAACAACAGTTCCGCGTGCGACTCTCATGTGTCTTCGCCTGCGAGAAAGCTAAGCCGCCGCCCGAAGGGTGAAGTCCACGTGAACCGCTTCGTATGGAAACTCGAAGGCTCCGGATTGCGTGCGGATGAGGACCCCCGCGTTCAGAAGTGCATGAACGTCCGTATGGACTCCCTTCACGTCGCGACCGACACGCCGCGCGATCTCTCGCAGAGCGAGCGGCCCGGCGCCGGTCATCGCCTCCAAAACCGCCCAGCGGTTGGGAGTGAGAACTCGCCACATAAGCGCGTGCGAGGCAAAAGTCAGTCGCGGCCCGCCTTGGGAGCGCCCCGAAAACGCGCCCGCGAGCCGTTCCTGCACGCGCTCTTTCGTTCCGACCCCGATTGTCACAGTAGCCATTGTTACCCCTTCCACCGGGCCACGTCCGCCCAGAAGTCCGCCTGCATCCTGTCGAGCGACGTGAACGCGTAAGGCCGCTCTCGCTTGCCGACATGCCGATGGTCGCCCTTGCCAGCTTCGTTGTCGTATCTCACCACGCAGATACCGTGAACCACATACGCCAACCGGTACTTGAAGCGGTGCTCACAGCCCTCCAGGGGACGATCCAATCGCCACACAACCAGTTCCACGAAGGCCTCCTCCTCGAGAGACAGGCGCTCGTCAAGCAAGGGCGCAGCTGGCATGTTGTAAATCATGCCAACATCGGATGGTGTTGTCAATCACTACAACACTCTAAGCTCGGACCGCCCCCTCTGAAGGGTGTTGACCTGCCCGGTTTCTTCGGCCCGGTGACTTCTGGAAAGATGACTCCGCGTGCGTCAGCCCGACGGCCGCATCTTCGCGAGGATCTCCTGCGAGCCGGCCGCGAGGATGCGCGCATCGGAGCTCACAGTCACGAACTGGAAGCCCTTGCGGATGCGGCCGAGTGCCGCCTCGGGCGCGCCGTTGTGGATGCCGGCGACGACGTTGTGCGCCTTCGCGCGCGCCAGGATGTGGTCGATCGCCTCGGCAGCCTTCGGTTCGGGATTGTCGAAGTCGGGTTTGCATCCGAGCGAGATCGACAGGTCCGACGGGCCGATGTAGATCGCGTCGAGCCCCTCGACCGACAGGATGGCGTCGAGGTTGTCGAGCGCCTGCGCGGTCTCGATCATCGCGAACGCGACGATCGTGTCGTTCGCGTGCGTGAAGTAGTCGGCGCCGCCGTAGAGGTTGGCGCGCACCGGGCCGAAGCTGCGCGTGCCGCGCGGCGCGTAGTGCGTGTACGACACCAGCCGCTGGGCGTCCTCGCGCGTGTTCACCATCGGGCAGATCACGGCGTAGGCGCCGGCGTCGAGCGCCTTCATCAGGATGCCGGGCTCGAGCCACGGCACGCGCACCACCGGCACCGTGGGCGTCGTGCTGATCGCCTGCAGCATCGTCACCATCGCCGCGTAGTCGACCACGCCGTGCTGCAGGTCGATGGTGAGCGTGTCCCAGCCCTGGTGCGCCATCGTCTCGGCGGCGAAGCTCGCCGGAATCGCCAGCCAGCCGTTGACCGCGGCGCCGCCCTTCTTCCAGATCGAACGCAACCGGTTCTCGCGCATGGCGCTCCTCGCTTGGCTTTGGTGACTAACGGACCAGGCAGGGACGCTTCGGGTCGAAGGTCCAGCCGGGGACAAGGTACTGCATCGCGACCGCGTCGTCGCGCGCGCCGAGCCCGTGCTTCAAGTAGAGCGCGTGCGCCTTGTCGACTTCGGCCAGGTCGAGTTCGACGCCGAGACCCGGCACTGTCGGCACCGCGACCTTGCCGCCGCGGATCTGCAGCGGCGCCTTGGTCAGGCGCTGGCCGTCCTGCCAGATCCAGTGCGTGTCGATCGCCGTGATGCGCCCGGGCGCGGCCGCGGCCACGTGCGTGAACATCGCGAGCGACACGTCGAAGTGGTTGTTCGAGTGCGAGCCCCAGGTCAGGTTCCAGTCGCGGCAGGTCTGCGCGACGCGCACCGAGCCGGCCATCGTCCAGAAGTGCGGATCGGCGAGCGGAATGTCGACCGACTGCAGCGACAGCGCGTGCGTCAGCTGCCGCCAGTCGGTTGCCACCATGTTGGTCGCCGTCGGCAGCCCCGTGGCGCGGCGGAACTCCGCCATCACCTCGCGCCCCGAGAAGCCGTCCTCGGCCCCGCACGGATCTTCCGCGTAGGCGAGCACGCCGTGCAGGTCGCGCAGCAGCCTGACCGCGTCCTTCAGAGGCCAACCACCGTTCGGATCGAGCGTCACGCGCGCCTCGGGGAAGCGCTCGTGCAGCGACCGCACGGCCTCGACTTCCTCCTCGCCGCGCAGCACACCGCCCTTCAGCTTGAAGTCGTTGAAACCGTACTTCGCCTGCGCCGCCTCGGCCTGCCGCACGATCGCGCCGGGGCTCAGCGCCGCTTCGTGGCGCACCCGGAACCAGTTGCCGGCGCTCGCGGGCTCCGTCGCCGAGTCGACGTAAGGCAGGCTCGTCTTGGCGCGATCGCCGACGAAGAAGAGATAACCGAGCATCTCGACCTCGTCGCGCTGCTGGCCTTCGCCGAGCAGCGCCGCCAGCGGCAGGCCCACGTACTGCCCGAAGAGATCGAGCAGCGCGCACTCGATGGCCGTGACCACGTGGATCGTCGTGCGCAGGTCGAACGTCTGCAGTCCGCGCCCGCCCGCGTCGCGGTCGGCAAACGCCTGGCGCACGCCGGCGAGGATCGCGAGGTGATCGCCGATCGGCCGGCCCTCGACCAGCGCACGCGCGTCCTCCAGCGTCTGGCGGATCTTCTCGCCGCCCGGCACCTCGCCGACGCCGGTGTTGCCGGCGCTGTCGGTGAGGATCAGCAGGTTGCGCGTGAAGTACGGCGCGTGCGCGCCGGACAGGTTCAGCAGCATCCCGTCGCGTCCCGCGACGGGCACCACGCGCAGCGAACGGACGACCGGCGTCGCCGCCCGGGCGGCGGATGGAAGGGCGGCGTTCATCAGTCGACCGTGATCTTGCCGGTCTCGATGACGGCCTTCCACTTCGCCAGTTCCTGCTGCAGGAACTGGGTGAACTGCTCGGGCGTGCTGGCGACGACCTCGATGCCCTGGGCGCTGAGGTTCTTCGCGACCTCGGGATCCTGCAGCGCCTTGACCATCGCGCCGTGCAGCGTGTCCTTGACGTCCTTCGGCAGTCCCTTCGGCGCGGCCACGCCCTGCCACGAGAACACGTCGGCGCCCTTGACGCCGGCTTCGGTCAGCGTCGGCACGTCGGGCAGTGCCGCGGAGCGCTTGTCGCCCGTGACCGCGAGCACCTTCAGCTTGCCCGCCTTGATGTGGCTCAGCACGGCGTTGATGTTCTGGAACGACACCTGCGAGTGGCCCGCGATCAGGTCCTGGATCGCGGGCGCGCCGCCCTTGTACGGAACGTGGATGCCGGTGGTGCCCGTCTTCTGCCAGAAGAGCGCCGCGGTCAGGTGGTCCGAGGAGCCGGCGCCGCTCGACGCGAAGGTCACCTTGTCCGGATTCTTCTTCAGGTACGCGACGAGTTCGGCGACGCTGTTGACGGGCACGTTCGGGTTCGCGACCAGCACGTTCGGCGCGCGCACGGCGACCATCATCAGGTCGAAGTCCTTCATCGGGTCGTACTGCAGGCCCTTCTGAAGGAACGGATTGGTGGCGAACACGCCGATCGAGGCGACCAGGATCGTGTAGCCGTCCGGAGCCGCGCGCTTGACGCGCGTCGCGCCGATGGCACCGGTGGCGCCCGGCTGGTTCTCGACCACGAAGGTCTGGCCGAGGCTCTTCGTCATGCCGTTCGCCATCGTGCGGGCGATGGTGTCGGTCGAGCCGCCCGGCGGGAACGGGACGACGACAGTGACGGGCTTCTCTGGAAAGGCGGCCAGGGCAGGCGCCGCGGCGGCCACGGTGGCGATGGCGCCAAGGGCCAGTGCGCGCAGGACTTTGTTCATCGGGTGTCTCCGGATCGGGTTGGCGGCGGCACTCCTGCGCTCTGTTTCTCGACCTGCGGGCGCACGTGGATTGCCGGGTGCGCCGAAAGCGTAGGCTCGCCAGTAGTGTTGGTCCAATATATATTTGCTCGTCCAGTTATTTTCGGAAGATATCAATGCCATGGAGCTGCGCACCCTCCGCTACTTCGCCACGCTCGCCGAGGAACTGCACTTCGGCCGCGCGGCGCAGCGGCTCGCGATCACGCAGCCGCCGCTGTCGATCGCGATCCGCGGCCTCGAGGAGGAGCTCGGCGTCACGCTGTTCGCGCGCACCCGGCGCCACGTCGCCCTCACCCACGCCGGCGTCACGTTCCTGGAGCACGCCCGCGCGATCCTCGACCGCGCGGGCGAAGCCGTGCGCGAGGCGCAGGCCGCGGACCGCGGGGAGATCGGACGCCTGACGATCGGCTTCATGTCCGCGAGCATCTTCACGCTGATGCCGGCCGTGCTGCGCGAGTTCGCCGCCCACCACCCCGGCGTGCGGCTCGACCTGCGCGAACTGACCCTGCCGCAGCAGATTGCCGCCCTGCGCGCCGGCGACCTCCACGCGGGCTTCGTGCGGCCGCCGGTCACCGACGCCGAACTGACCTCCGCGCTGTTGCTGCAGGAACCCCTGCTGGTGGCGCTGCCGAGCGGCCATCCGCTGACGGCGTCGCGCCGCATCCGCGCCGCTCGCCTGGCCAGCGAGCCGTTCGTGATGTTCCAGCGCTCGCCGGGCCTCGTGCTGTATGACCTCGTCCTCGGCTTCTGCCTGCAGCAGGGCTTCGCTCCGCACGTGGCCCAGGAGGCGAGCCAGACGCACGCGGTGATCGGCCTCGTGTCCGCCGGCATCGGCATCGCCCTGGTGCCGGCGTCGGCGCAGGAGATCCGGCTGCGCGGCGTCGAGTTCCGGCCGCTCGCGGAGAAGTCGCCGCCCGTTGGAACCTGCCTGGCCTGGCGCAGCGACGACATCTCGCCCGTGCTGCGCGCGTTCGCCGAGACGGCGCGCAAGGTCGCCCGACAGCGCAAGCCGGGTCGCGCCGCCGCGCCCGCGTAAGCTCCCCGGCTCGATGCCCGCACCGACCCCCTCGCCCGCCGCGCCGCCCCGCTCCGCCGCGCTCGCGACCACGCGACGCATCGTCTTCGCGCTCGCGCTCGCGAGCTTCGTGCTGTCCTTCTTCCATCGCACGGCCCCCGCGGCGATCGCCGGCGAGCTGACACAGGCGTTCTCGATCAGCGCGGCCGTGCTGGGGACGCTCGCGGCGACCTACTTCTACGTGTACACGGTGCTGCAGATCCCGGTCGGCGTGCTGGCCGACACGCTCGGCCCGCGCAAGCTGCTCGCGGGGGGCTCGGCCATTGCCGCGCTCGGCTCGCTGCTGTTTGCGCTGGCGCCCGCGTGGGAACTCGCGGCGGTCGGCCGCACGCTGGTCGGCATCGGCGTGTCGGTCGCCTTCATCTCGATCCTCAAGGTGTCCGCCGTCTGGTTCCCGGCCAATCGCTTCGCCACGCTCGCCGGCCTGACGATGTTCGCCGGCAACCTCGGCGCGGTGATCGCCGGGGCGCCGCTGGCCTGGCTGGTGACGCAGGCCTCGTGGCGCTCGGTGTTCGTCGGGCTCGCGGTGCTGTCGGCGCTGCTCGCGGTCCTCAGTTGGTGGCGCGTGCGCGACCGTCCGGAAGACCTCGGCTTGCCGGCCGTGAATCCCGCTGCGCCGTCCGCCGCGCGGCTGCCGTGGATGCGCGCGGTCACGCGCGTCCTCGCCAACCGCGTGACCTGGCCGGCGTTCTTCGTCAACGTCGGCGTCGGCGGCAGCTTCCTGGCGTTCGCGGGTCTCTGGGCCGTGCCCTTCCTGCAGCAGACGCGCGGCATGACGCGCGTGGTCGCCGCGCAGCACACGAGCCTGCTGCTGCTCGGGGTGGCGATCGGCTCGCTCGTGATCGGCCTGATCTCCGACCGGCTGCAGAGCCGACGCGGCGTGATGCGCGCGTTCGTGGTGCTCTACCTGCTGTCGTGGGCGCCGTGGGTGCTGCACGCCGACTGGCCGATCGCGGCCACCCTTGGCTGGTTCCTGCTGATGGGGCTGCTGATCCCCGGCTTCACGCTGTCGTGGACGATCGCCAAGGAAGCGAATCCCGTTGAATTCTCCGGCATCGCGACCGCGGTGGTGAACGTCGGCATCTTTCTCGGCACCGGCATCCTGCAACCGCTGGTCGGCTGGGTGCTCGACCGCGGCATCGAGGCGGGCGACGTGGCCGGCGCGTGGGACCGGGGCATCCTCGTGCTCGCCGGTTCAGCCGCGTTCGGAGCGGCCGCGAGCTTCCTCGTCGGCACGCGCTCCCCGGCGAAACCCTAGGCCCGGCCGCAGCCTCATTCCGTACACCACGAGCGCGCGCGCTGATAACCTCGGCGCGCTACGCCACAGGGGCGTATCCCAACAGAGCGCACCGGCACGGATCGGTCGCGCCGCACAGACAAGGAGATTGTGATGAAGATGTTCCTCGGCCTCGCCACGGCAGTCGTCGGCGCGGCCTTCGCGTCGTCCGCCTGGGCCCAGCAGGCCTTTCCGAGCAAGCCTGTCACCATCGTCGTGCCGTTCACCGCAGGAGGACCGACCGACACCGTTGCGCGTTCAGTCGCGCAAGGGATGACAAAGGCGCTTGGCCAGACCGTTGTGGTCGAGAACACCGCCGGCGCCGGCGGAACGATCGCGTCGACGCGCGTGAAGAACGCGTCGCCCGACGGTTACACGCTGCTGCTGCACCACATCGGGATGTCGACCGCGCCCGCCCTGTACCGCAAGCTCGCGTACAACCCGCTGACCGACTTCGAGATGGCCGGCATGGTCGTGGACACGCCGATGACGCTGGTCGCGCGTTCCGACTTCCCCGCCAAGGACCTGAACGAATTCGTCGCGTACGTGAAGGCCAACAAGGCCAAGCTGAACCTCGCGAACGCGGGCGTGGGCTCGGCCTCGCACCTGTGCGGACTGCTGTTCCAGAGCACCATCCAGACGGAGGTGACGACGGTGCCGTTCAAGGGCACCGCCGACGCGCTGAACGCGGTGCTTGCCAAGCAGGTCGACTTCCTGTGCGACCAGACGACGAACACGACCCAGCACATCAATGCCGGGACAGTGAAGGCCTACGGCGTCACCAGCAAGACCCGCGTGCCCACCCTGCCAAACCTGCCGACGCTCGACGAAGCCGGACTGAAGGGCTTCCAGGTGGGCGTATGGCACGGCGTCTACGCGCCGAAGGGAACGCCGAAGGCGGTGGTCGAAAAGCTCGCGGCCGCCATGCAGCAGGCGATGAAGGAGCCGGACTTCCGCAAGCGCATGTCCGATCTCGGTGCAACGGTCTATGCGCCCGAACAGAGCACGCCGGCCGCACTGGCCGCGCACTTGAAGTCGGAGATCGAGCGCTGGACGCCCGTGATCAAGGCCGCCGGCGTCTACGCCGACTGATCGACCCGCAGCAACGATCCGGGGCCGCACCTCGCAGCGATGCGGGCCGCGGCCCCGTGCTTTAAAGCGCCCGTCACTTCGCGGCGCCCCCCTGCGACTTCACGACCGTCAGCGCCGACGCGATCAGGCTCGAGACGTCCGCCAGGTTGGCCGGCACGATGAGCGTGTTGCCGGCCTTCGCGAGGTTGCCGAACGCGTCGACGTAGCGGTCGGCCACGCGCAGGTTGACCGCCTCGATGCCGCCCGGCTGGCGGATCGTCTCGGCCACCATCTGGATCGCCCGCGCGGTCGCTTCCGCGACGGCGAGCACGGCGCCGGCCTGGCCCTGCGCGATGTTGATCTGCGCCATCTTCTCGCCCTCGGAGCGCGCGATCTGAGCCTCGCGCTCGCCGGTGGCGATGTTGATCTGCTCCTGCTTGCGGCCCTCGGACGAGGCGATCAGCGCGCGCTTCTCGCGCTCCGCGGTGATCTGCTGCTGCATCGCGTGCAGGATCGCGTTGGGCGGCGTGATGTCCTTGATCTCGTAGCGCAGGACCTTGACGCCCCAGTTCATCGCCGCCTCGTCGATCGCGGACACGACGCTGTGGTTGATGAACTCGCGCTCCTCGAAGGTGCGGTCGAGCTCCAGCTTGCCGATCACCGAACGCAGCGTGGTCTGCGCGAGCTGGGTGATCGCCAGGATGTAGTTGCTGGCGCCGTACGAGGCCCGCTGCGGGTCGGTCACCTGGAAGTACAGCACGCCGTCGACCTGCAGCTGGGTGTTGTCCTTCGTGATGCAGACCTGGCTCGGCGTGTCGAGCGGCACCTCCTTCAGGCTGTGCCTGTAGGCGACGCGGTCGATGAAGGGCATGACGATGTTGAGGCCCGGCTGCAGCGTTCCGTGGAACTTGCCGAGGCGCTCCAGCACCCACGCGTTCTGCTGCGGCACCACGGCGATCGCCTTGACCACGAAGGTGATCGCGACGACGAGGATGACGATGGCGACGATCGAGATGCCGTCGACGTACGAGAACATGGAGATCTCCTACCGCGGCTTGGCGGCGACGATGAGGCGGTTGGCGTGGATTTCGCGGATCACGAAATCGCCGGCGACCGGATGCTCGCCCGGGGCGAGCTCGACGTCCCACACGGAGCCGCGGTACTGCGCGCGGGCGGTGCGCGCCGGCGTCCACTGGTCGACGTGCAACGACTGGCCGAGGTCCATGTTCTGGACGCGATCGTCGCCCCGCTCGTGCAGGCGCTTGCCCCACTTGGTGGACCGCATCCACACCGAGCCGCCGAGGCCGATCGCCGCGGCGATCACGAACTGCAGCGCGAGCGACGCGCCGAGGAAGGCGGCAATTCCCGCCACGCCCATCGCGACGGCGATGATCAGAAGATAGAACGTCCCGGTCAGCAGCTCGGCGACGAGCAGGCCGAAACCAATGACGAACCACCAGACATAGCCAGCCATGGAAACCCTCCGGCTCCAGACGTTCCTGCGCCGCGCCCGGAGCCAGGCGCGGCGGCGGCGCCCTTCGTCGGCGCGCTCGTATTGAAACAGAGTTACGCCGGCCGCGCGAGGCGTTGCCAGGTCTCCACCACGGTGTCCGGATTCAGGGAGATCGACTCGATGCCCTGCTCCATCAGCCACTCGGCGAAGTCCGCGTGGTCCGACGGACCCTGGCCGCAGATGCCGATGTACTTGCCGCGCCGGCGGCAGGCCGAGATCGCCAGCGTCAGCAGCGCCTTCACCGCCGGATCGCGCTCGTCGAAGCCGGCCGCGACGAGGCCCGAGTCGCGGTCGAGGCCGAGCGTGAGCTGCGTCAGGTCGTTGGAGCCGATCGAGAAGCCGTCGAAGTAGTCGAGGAACGCGTCGGCGAGCACGGCGTTCGACGGCACCTCGCACATCATGATGAGGCGCAGGCCGCCCGAGCCGTCCGGCGCCGCGCCGTCGCCGCGCTTCAGGCCGTTCGCGGCCAGCAGTTCGGTCACGGCCTTGGCCTCGGTCAGCGTGCGCACGAACGGGATCATGATCTCGACGTTCGTCAGGCCCATGTCGTTGCGCACCTTCTTCAGCGCGGCCGCCTCGAGGCGGAAGCACTCGCGAAACGAGTCGGCGATGTAGCGCGCGGCGCCGCGGAACCCGAGCATCGGGTTCTCTTCATCGGGCTCGTAGCGCGAGCCGCCGATCAGCTTCTTGTATTCGTTGCTCTTGAAGTCCGACATCCGCACGATCACCGGCTTCGGCCAGAACGCCGCGCCGATGGTCGCGATGCCTTCGGCGAGCTTGGATTCGAAGAAGGCGCGCGGATTCGGGTAGCCCGCGGACAGCCGTTCGACGGCGTTCTTCAGCTCCGGGTCAAGGTTCGGATAGTCGAGCACCGCCTTGGGGTGCACGCCGATGTTGTTGTTGATGATGAACTCGAGGCGGGCGAGGCCCACGCCCGCGTTCGGCAGCGACTGGAAGTCGAACGCGAGCTGCGGGTTGCCGACGTTCATCATGATCTTCACGGGAATCTGCGGCAGCACGCCCTGCCTGACGTTCTCCACCTCCATCGCGAGGCGGCCCGCGTAGATGTTGCCCGTGTCGCCTTCCGCGCAGGACACCGTCACCTCGGCCCCTTCCTGCAGAACCTTGGTGGCATCGCCGCAGCCGACGACCGCCGGGATGCCGAGTTCGCGCGCGATGATCGCCGCGTGGCAGGTCCGGCCGCCGCGGTTGGTCACGATGGCCGCGGCCCGCTTCATCACCGGCTCCCAGTTGGGATCGGTCATGTCGGTCACGAGCACATCGCCGGGCTGCACGCGATCCATCTCGCGGATGTCCTCGATGATCCGGACGTGGCCGACGCCGATCTTCTGGCCGATCGCCCGCCCGGTGGCGAGGACGGACCCCGTGCCTTTCAGCTTGAAACGCTGCTGCGTCTCACCGTGGCCCTGCGACTTCACCGTTTCAGGGCGCGCCTGCAGGATGTAGATCTTGCCGTCGTCGCCGTCGCGGCCCCACTCGATGTCCATCGGGCGCCCGTAGTGCTTCTCGATGATCACCGCGTACCGGGCGAGTTCGAGCACGTCGTCGTCGGCGAGCGAGAAGCGATGACGCTCGGCCTCGGGTACATCCACCGTGCGCACGGTGCGGCCCGACTGGCTGCTGGGGTCGAACTCCATCTTGATCAGCTTGGAGCCGAGCGAGCGGCGGATGAGCGGGAACTTGCCCGCCTGCAGCATCGCCTTGTGCACGTAGAACTCGTCCGGGTTCACCGCGCCCTGGACCACGGTCTCGCCGAGGCCGTAGCTCGACGTGATGAACACGACGCCGTCGAAACCGGACTCGGTGTCCATCGTGAACATCACGCCCGCCGCCCCGCGGTCGCTCCGGACCATGCGCTGGACGCCGGCGGACAGCGCGACGTCCGCGTGCGCGAAACCCTTGTGGACCCGGTAGGCGATGGCCCGGTCGTTGTAGAGCGAAGCGAAGACGTGATGGACGCGGTCCAGCACCGCGTCGATGCCGGCCACGTTCAGGAAGGTCTCCTGCTGCCCGGCGAACGACGCGTCCGGGAGGTCCTCGGCGGTTGCGCTGGAGCGCACCGCGAATGTCATTTCACTTGAAGAAGATCCTGCAAGATTATGAAAAATAGAACGAATTTCCTGTTCGAGCTTTTCCGGAAGCGGCGTATCGACCATCCATGAGCGGATCTGCTGGCCCGCCTCGGCCAGCGCCCGCACGTCGTCGACGTCGAGCGTTTCCAGCCGCGCGTGGATGCGCTGGCGCAGGCCGCCTTCGTCGAGGAAGAGCCGGAAGGCCTCGGCCGTTGTCGCGAACCCGTCGGGAACCCGCAGCCCGGCCGCCGTCAACTGGCTGAGCATCTCGCCCAGTGAAGCGTTCTTGCCGCCGACCGACTCGACGTCGCTCATGCGCAGTTGTGAGAACGGGACGACATACTGACCGCGTTGCATGCGCTCTCCAGGGAAGGCAGTCAAGGACGGGACGGCTGCTGTGACAGAATCCGGACGATTTTACCGGTCGCGCCGGTTCTATCGTGCGCCGCATCAAAGAGCCCCCATGCCCGATCGCCCACTCACCAGCCACGACCGCACCGTCTTCTTCGTGTCCGACGGCACCGGCATCACCGCCGAGACCCTGGGGCACAGCGTCCTGACTCAGTTCGAACACCTGCGCTACCGGCCGCAGCGCCTCCCGTTCATCGACTCGCCCGACAAGGCGCGCGAGGCCGGGGCCCGCATCAACGAGGCGGCCGAGCGCGACGGCAAGAAGCCGATCGTGTTCTCCACGCTCGTGAACCCGGCGGTGGCGGCGACGCTGAAGGCGAGCGCGCAGGGTTTCTTCGTCGAGATGTTCGAGACCTTCGTCGAGCCGCTGGAGCGCGAACTCGGGCTGAAGAGCACGCACACGATCGGCCGCTCGCACAACATCTCGGTGAACTCCGAGGACTACAAGAACCGGATCGAGGCGATCAACTTCGCGCTGGCGCACGACGACGGCCAGTCGGCCAAGGGACTCGCCGCCGCCGACGTGATCCTGGTCGGCGTGTCGCGCTCGGGGAAGACGCCGACCAGCCTCTACCTCGCGATGCAGTACGGCGTGAAGGCGGCCAACTACCCGCTGATCCCCGAGGACTTCGAGCGCGGCCAGCTGCCCAGCGCCCTGCCCCAGCACCGCATCAAGCTCTTCGGCCTGTCGATCGCGCCGGAGCGGCTGACCGAGGTGCGCAACGAGCGCCGACCGAACAGCCGCTACGCGTCGATCGAGAACTGCCGTTACGAGGTCGATGCGGCGGAACGCATGATGAAGCGCGAAAGCATCCGGTGGCTGTCGTCGACGACGAAGTCGATCGAGGAGATCGCGGCGACGATCATGCAGGAGGTCCGGCTGGAGCGTCGGGCGTTCTGACCCTCGGCTCGAAAGGC
>CAYGXL010000008.1:20620-39982 GCA_964353935.1 uncultured Burkholderiaceae bacterium
GCTCGAAAGGCTGATGTAAGCGTTGGCCGCTACCGTCGGCAGCGCTTCGACGCAACAAAACTCATGGGAGGAAGGATGAAACGCTTCGTCATCGCCACAGTGCTGGCGTTCATGGTCGCCGCGTGCGGCCAGGGTGGATTCCAGCGTGGGGTGTTCTTCGGCAAGGTGATCGACAAGACGCCGGAGGAAGTCACAAGTGCCTTCGGCAAGCCCGACGCCGTCGAAAACGCGTCGGAGGGGCCGCGCTACACCTACCTCAAGAAGACGTTCAATCCCGACAACCTGAACCAGGTCGACGAGAAGACGATCCTCGAGTTCGGCAAGGACAAGGACGGCAAGGTCGTCTGCCTGGACGTCAGCTACATGTAGCGGCGTCGTCGCCGCGCCTGCTCGAACAGGCAGACCGCGGCCGCGGCTGACACATTCAGCGAATCGACGCCGGGCGCGAGCGGAATCCGCAGGCGCTTCCCGGCAACGCTCAGCGTATCCGCCGCGAGTCCCTGCCCCTCCGACCCGAACATCCACAGCGTCGGTCCGCGGCCCCACTCGGCGGCATAGAGATCCTCGCCGCCGACGTCGGCCGCGAGCACGGTGCCGCGGTAACTGCGCACCACGTCCGCGATGGCGCGATTCTCCGCGATGCGCAGCGCGAAGTGCGCGCCCATCGCCGCGCGCATCACCTTCGGTGACCACGCGTACGCCGAGCCCGGCCCCAGTACCGCGCGCCGCACGCCGGCCGCCGCGGCCGTGCGCAGCAGCGTGCCGACGTTGCCCGGGTCCTGCACGGCGTCGAGGAAGACGGCGTCGTCGTTCAGCAGCGGCGACTCGTCGACGCCGGGAATCCCGATCTCGGCGAGGACACCGGCACCGTGCTCGACCGGGGAGAGCGCGTCGTAGAGCGCGGCGCCGAGCTCGATCCGCTTCAGTCCCGCCGCACCGCCCGCCTCGACGCGTTCGAGCAGCGGCGCCGTGGCGATCGACGCTGAGCCACGGGTCGCGATCGTGTGGATCGGGACGCCGGCCGCGAGGGCGGCTTCGATCACGTGGATGCCCTCGGCCAGCGTGCGCCCCGCTTCGCGGCAGGCGCGCGCGGAGTCGGCCAGGCGCCGCAGCCGGCGGACGATCGGGTTATCGGGCGAGGTGATGCGCATCGGGCGCGCCTCCGAGCAGACCCCGCACCGGCGCGAAGCTGCGCCGGTGCAATGGACACGGGCCGAGGCGGTGCAGGCACGCCAGGTGGTCGGGCGTGCCGTACCCCATGTGCTGCGCAAAGCCGTAGCCGGGGTGCTGCGCGTCGAACGCCCGCATCATCGCGTCGCGCGCGGTCTTGGCGAGGATCGACGCCGCGGAGATCACCGGTTCCAGCGCGTCGCCGGCGACGATGGCGCGACCGGGGATCGCCAGCCGCGGCATCTGGTTGCCGTCGACGAGCGCGTACTCGGCGGCCACCTGCAGCGCGTCCACGGCGCGGCGCATCGCGAGCAGTGTCGCCTGCAGGATGTTCAGCGCGTCGATCTCCCCGACGCTCGCCTCCGCCACGGCGAACGCGACGGCCCGCTCGCGGATGCGCAGCGCGAGTTCCTCGCGCCGCTCGGCGCTCAGCACCTTCGAGTCGCGCAGGCCGTCGATGCGGCGCCCGGGATCGAGGATCACGGCGGCGGCGACGACCGGGCCGGCGAGCGGCCCGCGGCCGGCCTCGTCGATGCCGCAGACGCGCCCGCCCGCCAGTGCCGCCTGCTCGAAGAGATCGAGGTTGGACAGCCGGCGCCGGGTCATCGGTTCGCCTCGGCGAGGATCGCGTCGGCGGCCAGCCCGACGGTGTCGCGCTTCAGCGCGTGGTGCATCTCGGTGAAGCGTTCCGCGAGACGCGCCCTGCGCGCGGTGTCGCCGAGCAGGTCGAGCGCGGCCGCTGCGAGCGCCTCGGGCGTTGCCGCTTCCTGCAGCAGTTCGGGAACGATGAACTCGTTCGCCATGATGTTGGGCAGGCCGACGTACGGGATGTAGCCCTTGCGCCGCATGATCCACGCGGACAGCGCCGGCATGCGATACGAGATCACCATCGGGCGCTTGTACAGCGCGGCTTCGAGGGTCGCGGTTCCGCTCGCCACGAGGACGACGTCGCACGCCTCCAGGCAGTCGTGCGAGCGGCCCGCCGTGAGCGCCACGCCCGACGCGAGTTGCGGATGCCCGCGCAGCGCCGCGTCGATCAGCGGACGCAGCGAGGGGTCGGCGACCGGCAGCACGAAGTTCAGCGCCGGCCGCGCGCGCTTCATCCGCGCCATCGCGGCGACGAACACCGTGCCGAGATAGCGGATCTCGTCCGGCCGCGAACCCGGCAGGACCGCGACGAGCGGCGCATCGGGCGCGATCCCGAGCCTTGCGCGCGCCGCCGGCGCGTCGGGGACGAGCGGGATCATCGCGGCGAGGGGATGCCCCACGTACGTCGCCGGGATGCCGGCCTTGTCGTACAGCGCCTGCTCGAACGGAAAGACGAGCAGCATCCGGTCGACCGCGCGCCGCACCTGCTCGATCCGCTCGCGCCGCCACGCCCAGACCGACGGACTCACCATGTGCACGACCCGGATTCCGCGCGCGCGCAGCTTCTCCTCGAGGCCGAGGTTGAAGTCCGGCGCGTCGACGCCGACGAAGACCCGCGGCCGCAGCTCGGTGATCCGGCGCAGCAACTCGCTGCGCAGCCGCAGCAGCCGTGGCAGGTGCCGGATCACCTCGACGTAGCCCCGCACCGACAGCGCGCGCACGTGCTCCCACGCGTCGAAGCCGGCCGCGATCATGCGGTCGCCGCCGACGCCGGCGAGCGCGAGCGTCGGGTCGCGGCGCTTCAGTTCTGCGAGGACGCCGGCCGCCAGCAGGTCGCCCGACGCCTCGCCGGCGACGAAGGCGAGGCTGGCGGGGGCGGTCATCAGCGGATGATGCCTCTCGGCGAGTCGCGCACGAAATCGCGCAGCAGCGCGAGCGCGGACGCCGAGGCAGGCGCTTCGGCGATCAGTGCGTCGAGCGACGTCACGGCCTCGGCTACCGTCTTGCCCTCGCGATACACGAGCTTGTACGCGCGGCGCAGCAGGTTGATGGTGTCCGGGTCGAATCCGCGCCGCTTCAGGCCCTCGGTGTTGATGCCGTGCGGCGCGCACGGGTTGCCGTTGCAGATCACGTAGGGCGGGATGTCGCGCAGGACAGCAGAGGCGCCGCCCACCATCGCGTGCGCGCCCACCCTGCAGAACTGGTGCACGCCGGACAGCCCGCCGATGATCACCCAGTCGCCCAGCGTCACGTGGCCGGCGAGCGTCACGTTGTTGGCGAGGATCGTGTGGTCACCGACGAGGCAGTCGTGGGCCACGTGCACCGAGGCCATGATCCAGTTGTCGGAACCGACCCGGGTCACGCCGCCGCCCTGCGCCGTGCCGAGGCTGAAGGTGCAGTGCTCGCGCACCGTGTTGCCGTCGCCGATGACGAGTTCGGTGTCCTCGCCGGCGTACTTCTTGTCCTGCGGCGCCCCGCCGATGGCACTGAACGGGAAGAACCGGTTGCCGCGGCCGATGGTCGTGCGGCCGCTCACGACCACGTGCGCTGCGAGCACCGTGGCCGCCCCCACCTTCACCTGCGGACCGATGACGCAATACGGGCCGACCTCGACGCCGTCCGCGAGTTCGGCCTTCGGGTCGACGACCGCGGTCGGATGGACCTTCGCCATCACGCGGCCTCGTTCGGCTTCCGGACCGCGCAGATCATTTCCGTCTCGCAGACGACCTGCCCGTCGACCAGCGCCCGGGCGGTGAACTTGGCGATGCCGCGCTTCGCGCGCCCGATCTCGGCTTCGAGACGCAACTGGTCGCCCGGGACCACGGGCTTCTTGAAGCGGGCCGCGTCGATGCCCGCGAAGTAGAAGAGCGTCCCGTCGCCTTCCTTCGCCTCCAGCGTCACGAAGGCGAGGATCGCGCAGGCCTGCGCCAGCGACTCGATGATCAGCACGCCCGGCATCACCGGATGGCCCGGGAAGTGGCCCATGAAGTACGGCTCGTTGATCGTGACGTTCTTCAACGCGACGACGCGCTCGCCGGGCACGACCTCGAGCACGCGGTCGACGAGGATGATCGGATAGCGGTGCGGCAGCTTCCGCATGATCTCCTGGATGTTCATCTTCATGATTGCTTTCCTTGCCGCAGCTGCGACTCGAGTTGGCGCAGCCGGTCGCGGAGGTCATCGAGGTTGCGAATGATGGCCGCCGCGCGCTCCCAGTCGCGGTTCTTCATGAGGGGGAAGAAACCGGTGTAGTGACCCGGCTCCGTCAGTGAACTGGCCACCAGCGTCCCGGGGCCGATCGCGCAGCCATCCGCGATCGTGATGTGGCCGGCGATCATCGCCGCGCCGCCGATCTGGCAGCCGCGTCCGATCCGTGCGCTGCCGGCGATGCCGACACAACCGGCGATCACCGTGTGCGCGCCGATGACGCAGTTGTGCGCGACCTGGATCTGGTTGTCGAGCTTGACGCCGTCCTCGATCACCGTGTCGCCCATCGTGCCGCGGTCGACCGTCGTGTTGGCGCCGATCTCGACATCGTTGCCGATCACTACGCTGCCGACCTGGGGGATCTTGATCCAGCGGCCGTCGAGCGGCGCGAAGCCGAAGCCGTCGGCGCCGATGACGACGCCACTCGCCACGATGCAGCGCTCGCCCAGCCGGCATCCGTCGAGCACGACGACGCGCGGGTACAGGCGCGAGCCGGCCCCGACGACGGTGTCGGCACCGACCACGGTGCCCGCTCCGATGCGCGCCCCCGCGCCGATCATGGCGCGCTCGCCGATGAATGCGCCGGCCTCGATGCACGCCGTGGCGTCCACCCGAGCCGAGGTCGCGACCGTCGCCGTGGCCGCCACGCCCGGCAGCACAGGCTCGGCGGGATGCAGCAGTTGCGCCGCGTACGCAAACCACGCATACGGCTGGTCGACGACGACCAGCGCGGGCAATCGCTCGCCGGCGGCGGACAGCTGCCGCGCGCTCTCGGGCGAAAGCACGACCGCGGCGGCGCGGGTCGTCAGCGCGTCGTTGCGATAGCGGGGATTGACGAGGAAAGCGAGATCGGTGGCGCCGGCGACGGCGAGCGGCGCGAGTCCGTCAACGCGGGTATCGGCAGACCCCTGGATGGCCGCTGACAGGCGGCCGCCGCTGGCGCGGCCGATGGCGGCATTCAGCTCGGCCAGCGACTGGGCGGTCGCCGCCATGATGGCTACCGAGCGCCGTTGTTCAGGGCCCGCAGGACCCTCTCGGTGATGTCGATGCGGGGGTTGTAGTACACCGCTTCCTGGACGATCAGGTCGTATTTTTCCTGTTCCGCCATCTGCCGAATGATGCGGTTGGTGCGCTCGATGATCGACTGCAGCTCTTCGTTGCGTCGCTGGTTGAAGTCCTCGCGGAACTCGCGCTGCTTGCGCTGGAACTCGCGATCCAGTTCGGCCAGTTCGCGCTGGCGACGCCCACGGTCCGTCTCGGTCATCACCGGAGCGTCTTTCTCGAAACGCTCGGCGCCTGTCTTGAGGCGGGCGCCCATGTCCTGAAGTTCCCGATCCCGCTTCGAGAATTCGGCTTCGAGTTTCTGCTGTGCTGCCTTGGCTGCCGCCGAGTCCCGCAGGATGCGTTCGAGGACCACGACCCCGATCTTCGCTTCCTGGGCGGCAGCGAGAGGCGTCGAGGCCATCAGCGCGACGGCGACCAGCGCGGCAACCCCCTGTTTAGTCATCGTCCTGCCTCCTTCGAAGCGCTGGATTCTGCCATATCAGAACCCCGTTCCGATCTGGAACTGGAACCGCTGCAGTCGGTCTCCCGGCTTGTCGTTGAGCGGATACGCGTACGACAGCTTCAGCGGCCCGAGCGGGGAAATCCACGCGATGCCGACACCGACCGAGTACCGCAGGTCGCCGAGGTCGATCTTCTGGTTCCGGTAGACCGGGTTGCCGGAGGTCGGGCAGACCACTGTCGTCGTCGCGGAGAAGTTCGGAGCCGAGCCGTCGGGACACAGCACCGTCTGTCCCCAGACCTGGCCCATGTCGAAGAAGGCCAGCCCGCGGAGCGTGCGGTCGGCGCCGGGCAGCGGCACCAAGCCTTCGAACGACGCGTTCAACCTGCGGTTGCCGCCCAGCGGGTTGCCGTTGATGTCGGTCGGGCCGAGGCTGCCGCCTTCGTAGCCGCGCACGCTGCCGATGCCGCCGACGTAGAAGTTCTTGAAGAACGGGAACGGATCGCCTGAGTAACCGTCGCCGTAGCCGACCTCCGCGTTCATGGCCAGCGTGACCTTGTTGGTCACCGGCCAGAACTGCTGGTACTGGTAAACGAGCCGGTAGTACTGCAGGTCGAGCACGGGCAGGCCGACCTCGGCGAAGGCCCGCTGGTAGTTGCCCCGCTGCGGCACCAGGAGGTTGTCGCGGTTGTCCCGCGACCAGCCCGTGGTGAAGGCCAGCGTGTCGGAACTCTCGCCGAACTGCCGCACGTATTCGACATAGCGGACCGGCGAGAACTCCGTCAGGTCGATCCTCGTGTTCTCCCAGCGCAGGCCGAAGAAGACGCGGTCGTACTCGGTGAACGGGACGCCGTACACCAGTCCCACCCCCCGCGTGGAGTAGCCCACGCTCGACAGGCCGAGCTCGGCGAGATCCGACCTGCGGTCGAACAGCTCGACCGTGCGGCTGATGCCTTCGGTGGTGACGTACGGGTCCGTGTGCGAAAGCGCAATGACGCGGTTCGCCTTGCTCGTGTTGACCTCGAGCGACAGGGCGTTGCCGCTGCCGAACAGATTCTGCTGCGACAGTCCGGCCGTGAGCACCACCCCTTCCGTGCTCGAATAGCCGGCGCCGAGCTGGATGTTCCCGGTTGCGCGCTCCTTGACCGTGACGTTGACATCGACCTGGTCGGGCGCGCTCGGAACCGCGGGCGTCTCGATGTTCACCGATTCGAAGAAGCCGAGCCGGTCGATGCGGTCGCGGGACAGCCGGACCTTTTCGGAGTCGAACCACGCCGACTCGTATTGCCGGACCTCGCGCCGGATGACCTCGTCCCTGGTCCGCGAGTTCCCGCCGATGTTCACTCGGCGCACGTACACGCGGCGTCCCGGGTCGACCACGATCGTGAAGGCGACCGTGCGGTCTTCCTTGTTCGGCTCCGGCATCGGGTTGGCCGTGGCGAACGCGTAGCCGAGCGTCGCCATCCGGTCGGTGATGCGCTTGGCGACCGCGTTGATCCTCTCGGCACTGAACGTCTCGCCGGGCTTCACGTCGATCAGGGCGGTCAGTTCCTCCTCGAGGCCGAGCAGTTCACCGGACAGCTTGACGCCGGACACCGTGTATCGCTCGCCCTCGAACACGTTGACGTTGATGAAGATGTCGTTCTTGTCCGGGCTGATCGAGACCTGGGTCGACTCGATGCGGAAGTCGAGGAAGCCGCGATTGAGGTAGAAGGACCGGATCGACTCGAGGTCGGCGCCGAGCTTCTGCCGCGAATACTGGTCGCGTTTCGTGTACCAGGACAGCCAGTCGGGCGTCGACAGTTCCATCGCGCCGCGCAACGTCGAATCACTGAAGACGCTGTTGCCCGTGAACGTGATCGAACGGATGCGGGCGATGTCGCCTTCGTTCACGACCATCGAGACGTTGACGCGGTTGCGCTCGATCGGCGTCACCGTGGTCTTGACGTCGACGCCGTACAGCCCGCGCGACAGGTACTGGCGCCGCAGTTCCTGCTCGGAGCGCTCCAGCAGCGCACGGTCGAAGATGCGGCCCTCCGCGAGACCGACCTCGCGCAGGGACTTGAGCACCTGGTCCTTGTCGAACTCCTTGACGCCGGACAGTTCGACGGCGGCAACGGCCGGGCGCTCCTCGACCAGGACGACGAGCACGTCGCCGTCGACCTCGAGCTTCACGTCCTTGAAGAGTCCGCTGGCATACAGCGCGCGAATGGCCTGCGAGCCCCGCTCCGGATCGAAGCGGTCACCGACGCGCACCGGCAGGTAGCTGAAGACTGTTCCGGCCTCGGTGCGCTGCACGCCCTCGACACGAATGTCGCGGACCGTGAACTCCTGCGCCATGGCGTTGACGCTGCATGCAGCCACCACCGCGGCGGCAACGCGGCGCAGGGCTGCTGGCACGCGGCGCCGAGTAGACACGCGACGATTCAACTTCGGGTTCCAGTACGAAGGCGTGGGTGCCGATCAGGAGAGCAGCCGGATCAGGTCGTTGTAGAGCGCCAGCATCGTCAACAGTCCGAGCAGCGCAACGCCGGCACGCTGGCCCCATTCGACGACCCACTCCGCTGGCGGGCTGCCCTTGAGAATCTCGATCAAATAATACAGTAAGTGCCCTCCATCGAGCATCGGAATGGGCAGCAGGTTGAGCACCGCGAGGCTGATGGAAACGAGAGCGAGAAAGCTCAGGAACGCGGCGAGGCCGATGCGCGCGGTCTGTCCCGCGTAGTCGGCGATCGTGACCGGTCCGGAGAGGTTCTTCCACGATGCCTCGCCGGTCACCATCTTGCCCAGCATCTTCAGCGAGAACACGGCCGTGTCGACCGTCTTCCCGGCGGCGATTCCGATGCTCTCGACCGGGCCGTACTGCACCTTGATGAGCGGCGGACGATCGTTCAGCTCCGCCCCCATGCGTCCGAACGACTGGCCGGTCTCGTCGGTCACGCGGGTCGGGGTCACGCGGACCCGGACCAGGCGCCCCTCGCGTTCAACCGTCAGTTCCAGCGACTTCTCCGCGGACGCGCGCACCCGCTCGATCAGCGCGCGAGCCGAAGTGATCGGGTCACCGCCGGCGGCGACGATGCGGTCGCCGGCGAGCAGGCCCGCCTCGGCGGCGGCGCTGCCGTCAGCGACACGGCCGACGCGAGGCGACCCGCTGTACGGCACGATGCCGAGTCGCGCGATGACGTCGCCGTCGAGGTCCTCGGTGACGACCCCCGAAGCATCCAGCGTGACGGTGCGGCGCGACGAGTCGGTGCTCTCGACCTCCAGCACGATCGGCCTGGTCCCGACCGCACGCTGCAGCAGCACCCACCTCAGTTCGTTCCACGACCGCACCGGCTCGCCGTCGACGTCGATCACGCGGTCGCCGGCCGCGACGCCCGCCTGCGATGCCGCGGTGGCGGCCGGGGGCGCGCCGAGCAACGCCTGGGGCTCCATCACGCCGACGACGTTCAGCAGCCAGTAGACGGCAATCGCGAGCAGCAGGTTGGCCGCCGGACCCGCGAGCACGATGGCGATGCGCTTCCACACCGACTGGCGGTTGAAGCTGCGCGGGAGGTCGGCGGCAGCGATCGGCGCGCAATCCGGGTCGCGCTCGTCGAGCATGCGCACGTAGCCGCCGAGCGGCATCGCGGCAATCACCCACTCGGTCCGGTCCGCACCCCGCACCCAGCTCTTGATCGGTCGTCCGAAGCCGATCGAGAAGCGCAGCACCTTCACGCCGCACTTGCGCGCGACCCAGTAGTGGCCGTACTCGTGGACCACGATCAGGATGCCGAGCGTGATCAGGAATGCGGCGATGGTCGTCAGTAGCGTCATTGCGGCTCAGGCTCTCAGTTCGGCAGCATGCCGGTCGCGACTTCGCGCGCGCGGCGGTCGATCTCCAGCACCTCGTCGATCCCGGACGGCTGCTCCGGGTCGAATGCCTCGAGGACGCGTTCGATCGTCTCCGCGATTCCCGTGAACCGCAAGCGGCCCTCGAGAAACGCTTGGACCGCGACTTCGTTGGCGGCGTTCAGTACGGCACTGGCCGCGCGACCGTGGCGCAATGCCTGATAGGCAAACCCGAGGCAGGGAAAACGCCGGAGATCCGGCGCCTCGAACGTCAGTTCCCCCAGGCGGGTGAAGTCCAGGCGCTCGGCGCCGCTCGTCACCCGTTCGGGCCACGCCAGCGCGTAGGCCAGCGGAGTGCGCATGTCGGGCGTGCCCATCTGCGCCAGCACCGAGCCGTCAGGGAACTCGACCATCGAGTGGATCACGCTCTGCGGGTGGATCACCACGTCGATGCGCTCGACCGGCACGTTGAACAGCCAGCTCGCCTCGATCACCTCGAGGCCCTTGTTCATCAGGGTGGCCGAGTCGACCGAGATCTTCCGGCCCATCACCCAGTTGGGATGCGCGCACGCCTCCTCGGGCGTGACGTCGTCCAGGTCGAGACGACTGCGGAACGGGCCACCCGACGCGGTCAGCACCAGGCGCGCGCCGTCGCGTTCGACCTCGCGCACTCCGGCGAGGCACTGGTGGATCGCGTTGTGCTCGCTGTCGACGGGCAGCAGCTCGGCGCCGCCGCGCCGCACCGCGCCCATCAGGAGCGCGCCGGCGCTGACGATCGCCTCCTTGTTCGCGAGCATCAGGCGCTTGCCGGCCTCGGCGGCCGCCAGTGTCGGCACGAGGCCGGCGGCGCCGACGATGGCGGCAAGCACCGCGTCGACCTCCGGTGCGCGGGCCACATCGACGAGCGCATCGCGGCCGCCCGCAACGCGCGCCGTCGCTCCCCGCTCCCGCAACGCGTCGCGCAGGCGCCCTTCGAGCGAAGCGTCACCGATGACGACCACCTCGGGACCGAAACGCAAGGCGAGATCCGCCAGGCCGTCAACGTTGCTCTGCGCCGTCAGCGCATGCACGCGATAGCGCCCGGGATGGCGGGCGATGACGTCGAGCGCGCTGGTCCCGATCGACCCGGTGGCGCCGAGGATGGTCACGGCCTTCATCGGGCGACCCATTCGAGCAGCGCTGCGAGCGGCAGCGCCGGCAGCAAGGCGTCGACGCGGTCGTAGAAGCCGCCGTGGCCGGGGAGGAGATGACTGCTGTCCTTCACGCCGGCCTGGCGCTTCAGCAGGCTTTCGAACAGGTCGCCGACGATCGACAGCAGCACGATGACGCCGAGCAGGACGGCGCCGACGACGCCGAGCGAGGCGAGCAGCCGGTTGGACAGCAGGGCAGCGCCCGGCGCCACCTGGTGCGCGATCAGGGCGACACCGATGACGGCAACGACCGCCCCGACCACGCCCGCCCATGTCTTGCCCGGACTGATGTGCGGCGCGAGCTTGCGCTTCCCGAACGCGCGCCCCGCGAAGTACGCCGCGGTGTCGGCCAGCCAGACGATGAACAGCACCGACAGCAGCGCGACCACGCCCTCGAGGAGAAAGTGCACCAGCGCCACCCAGGCCGCGGCCGTCAACAGCACGGCGAGCAAGGTGGACACGCCGCGCGGCATGCGCACGGCCATCGCGTCGGGTTGCAGCAGCAGCACGGCGAGCGCCGCCCAGACGATCGTTGCGAGCAGGCTGAGCGGCAGCAGCGCCTGTTCGACCCACTGCGGCATCACGAGCGCGACGATGAACAGCACGGCGCCGAAAGCGACAGCGCCGGCCACGGCCTGCCCGCGCGGCCAGCCGACGAGCTGCATCCACTCGCCCAGGGCCGCCGCCACGACGGCCGTTGCGAGGAGTTCGAACGCGACCGGCGACCAGGCGAGCGCGCCGACGAGCAGCGCGAACAGGACGACGGCGGTGATGACCCTCTGCGTCAGCACGCGGTCAGGCCACGTTCGCGACCGGCGCTTTGCCGACCTGCTCGCCCGTCATGCCGAAGCGCCGCTGCCGCGTGGCGTACCACGCCAGCGCGCGGTCGAGTTCGGCGGCGTCGAAGTCCGGCCACAGGACATCGGTGAAGTGCAGCTCGGAATAGGCAAGCTGCCACAGCAGGAAGTTGCTGATGCGGCGTTCGCCGCCGGTGCGGATCAGCAGGTCGGGATCGGGGGCGAACGACAGCGCGAGATGCCGCGCGATGTCGTCCTCGGTCAGGCTGCCCGGTCCCTCCGCCGCACGCACGTCCGCCGCGCGACGCGCGGCCTGCGCGATGTCCCACCGGCCGCCGTAGTTGGCGCAGATCGTCAGGTGCAGCTTGGCGTTCCTTTCGGTCTTCTGCTCCGACTCGGCGATCTCGCGGCGCAGCTCCGCGTCGAAGGCCGATACGTCGCCGACCACGCGCATCCGGACGCCGAGCTCGACGAGCTTGTTGACCTCGCGCCGCAGCGCGCTGACGAAGAGTTTCATCAGCGTCGAGACCTCGTCCTCTGGACGCCGCCAGTTCTCGGAGCTGAACGCGAAGAGCGTCAGGTACTCGATGCCGCGCTCCCCGCAGGCCTGCAGCGACGCCCGCACGGCGTCGACGCCACGCGTGTGCCCGAACACGCGCGGCTTGCCCCGCGCCTTCGCCCAGCGGCCGTTGCCGTCCATGATGATCGCCACGTGCCTCGGCACGGGCGGCGCCGGGACATCGACGGCAGTCTGGGGGTTGCGGGTCATGAGCGCGGTCGGGCCGTCGGCGGCTCTAGGCCTGTTAACAAGCGTTAACAGGCCCTAAACCGTCATGACTTCCTTTTCCTTCTCGGCGATCAGCTTGTCGATCTCGGCCACGTAGCGGTCGGTCAGCTTCTGGATCGTTTCCTCGGCGCGGCGGTCCTCGTCCTCGGACACCTCCTTGGCCTTCAGCAGTTCCTTGACGTGGTGGTTCGCGTCGCGGCGCAGGTTGCGGACGGCCACCTTGGCGTTCTCGCCCTCGTGCTTCACGATCTTGACGAGTTCCTTGCGGCGCTGCTCGGTCAACAGCGGCATCGGCACGCGCACGACGTCGGCGTTCGTGGCCGGGTTCAGGCCGAGGTCGGAGTCGCGGATCGCCTTCTCGACGACCGGCACCATCTTCTTCTCCCACGGCTGCACGGTGATCGTGCGGGCGTCGCCGAGGCCGACCTGCGCCACCTGCGACAGCGGAACCATCGTGCCGTAGTAGTCGACGGTGATGTGGTCCAGCAGGCCGACGTGGGCCCGTCCGGTGCGCACCTTGGCGTAGTCGTGCTTCAGCGCCTCCAACGACTTCTGCATCTTCTGCTCGGTCGATTTCTGGATCTCTGCGATGTTCACTCTTGTCTCCTTGCAGGCGAGACCGTCAGACGTGGACGAGGGTGCCCTCGTCCTCGCCCATCACAACGCGCTTCAGCGCGCCGGGCTTCGTGATGTTGAATACCTTGATCGGCAGGCGCTGGGCGCGGCACAGCGCGAAGGCGGTGGCGTCCATGATCTGCAGGTTGCGCGCGAGCGCCTCGTCGAAGGTGATGGTCGAATAGCGGGTCGCGTCCGGATCCTTCCTGGGATCCGCGGAGTACACGCCGTCCACCTTGGTCGCCTTCAGCACGATCTCCGCGCCGACCTCGGAGCCGCGCAGCGCGGCCGCGGTGTCGGTCGTGAAGAACGGATTGCCGGTCCCGGCGGCGAAGATGACGACGCGCCCTTCCTCGAGGTAGCGCAGCGCCTTGGGACGGATGTACGGCTCCACCACCTGCTCGATGTTGAGCGCCGACTGCACCCGCGCCTCGACGCCCGCCCGGCGCATCGCGTCCTGCAGCGCCATCGCGTTCATGATGGTCGCCATCATGCCCATGTAGTCCGCGGTGGCGCGATCCATCCCCGCGGCGCCGAGCGCGACGCCACGAAAGATGTTGCCGCCGCCGATCACGATGGCGAGTTCCACGCCGAGGCGGACCACTTCGTCGATGTCGGTGACCATCGACTCGACCGTCGCCCGGTTGATGCCGAAGGCGTCGTCGCCCATCAGGGCCTCGCCCGACAGTTTCAGCAGGACCCGCCGGTAGGCGGCACCGCTCGCTGCAGTCATCGGCTCTCCTCCGCTCGCGCGGAACTCAGCCGCGCGTCGCGGCCGCGGCGGCCACTTCGGCGGCGAAGTCGCTCTGCTTCTTCTCGATTCCCTCGCCCACCACGTACAGCGCGAAGGCGTTGACGCTCGCGCCGCGGGCCTTCAGCAGCTGCTCGATCGTCTGCTTGCCGTCCTCGGCCTTGACGAACACCTGGCCCAGCAGCGTCACTTCCTTCAGGTACTTCTGCACGGTGCCCTCGGCGATCTTGTCCAGCATCGCTTCCGGCTTGCCCGCCTCGCGCGCCTTTTCGACCGCGATGCGCCGCTCGGTTTCGAGCAGGTCAGCGGGCACGCCGGTGGCGTCGAGCGCCTTCGGCTTGGAGGCGGCGATGTGCATCGCGATGTCGCGGCCCAGCTCGGCGCTGCCGCCCGTGTGGTCGAGCAGGACGCCGATCTTGCTGCCGCCGTGGACGTAGCTGGCCAGCGCGCCCCTCGCCTGCAGGCGGGCGAAGCGACGCACGTTGATGTTCTCGCCGATCTTGCCGACGAGCGCGGTGCGCGTCGTCTCGACCGTGCCGCCGCCGAGCGGCATCGCCGACAGCGCGGCCAAGTCGGCCGGATTCTTCGCGACGACGAGCGCCGCGAGGTCCTTCGCGAACCGGATGAAGTCGTCGTTCTTCGCGACGAAGTCGGTCTCTGAATTGACCTCGACGATCGCGCCGGTCTTGCCGCCCGCGTCGATGTCGATCGCCACCACGCCTTCGGCGGCGATCCGCGAGGCCGCCTTGGTCGCCTTGTTGCCGAGCCTGACCCGGAGGATCTCCTCGGCCTTGGCCATGTCGCCGCCGGCCTCGGCCAGCGCCTTCTTGCACTCCATCATCGGCGCGTCGGTCTTCTCGCGCAGTTCCTTCACCATCGATGCGGTGATTTCCGCCATTGACTGCTCCCGCTGTTCTCTCGTTGCTTCTGTCGTTGATCTCGGGCCCCGATTCCGGGTCTTGACCCATGGCCGCGATCCCGTCCGCGCAAAAAGGGGGCTTGCGCCCCCTCGTTGCCGTCCGGCCGTGCGCGCCGGGCCTACTCCTGACCTTCGCTGACTTCGACGAACTCCTCGTCGCCGCCGGTGACCGCCTGGACCACGCCCGCCAGCGCGGCGGCCTTGCCCTCGAGCACCGCGTCGGCGATCCCGCGCGCATACAGGCGGACCGCGCGGCTGGAATCGTCATTGCCCGGAATCACGTAGGCGATGTTCTCGGGCGAATGGTTGGTGTCGACGATGGCGACCACCGGGATGCCGAGCTTCGCGGCTTCCAGGATCGCGATCTTGTGATAGCCGACGTCGATCACGAACAGGGCGTCGGGCAGCGCGTTCATGTCCTTGATGCCGCCGATCGACTTGTTGAGCTTCTCCGCTTCGCGATGGAAGTCGAGCGCTTCCTTCTTGGTCATGCGCTCGGTGCCGCTCTCGGCGAGGATCTGCTCCATCTCCTTCAGGCGCTTGATCGAGACCTTGACGGTCTTGAAGTTCGTCAGCATGCCGCCCAGCCAGCGCTGGTCGACGAACGGCATGCCGCAGCGTTTTGCTTCCTCGACAATCGTGTCGCGCGCCTGGCGCTTGGTGCCGACCATGAGGATGGTGCCGCGGTTCGTGGTCAGCTGGCGCACGAACTTCGTCGCCGCCTGGAACTGGTCCAGGGTGCGCTCGAGGTTGATGATGTGGATCTTGTTGCGGTGACCGAAGATGAACGGCGCCATCTTCGGGTTCCAGAAACGGGTCTGGTGGCCGAAATGAACGCCGGCCTCCAGCATCTCACGCATGGTCACGGACATGACTTTCCTCTCCAAGGTTGGGTCCTGCGCATGCGCCGAGGCGAAGTCACCTGACTTCGCACCTTGGTGGCGCTGCGCGCGATTTCTGCCTCGACCCGAGGTGGAACCGAAGTCGCCCCGGACAGACTGACTTCCGGCGCGACACGGTTTTCCCCAAGTGCTTGATTTTCAAGCGCCGAGACAGCCCGATATTATAGCCCCCTTTGCTCGCCGCACTCAACCGAGGCCCCGTCCCCCACCATGCCCATCGTCATCAAAACTCCCGCGGACATCGAGGGCATGCGCCTGGCCGGTCGCCTGGCCGCCGAAGTGCTCGATTTCATCGCCCCCCACGTCCGGGCGGGCATCACGACCGGCGAGCTCGACCAGCTGTGCCACGAGTACATGGTCGGCGTGCAGGGTACCGTGCCGGCCCCCCTGAACTACGCCCCGCCGGGCTACCGGCCGTTCCCGAAGTCGATCTGCACCTCGATCAATCACCAGGTCTGCCACGGCATCCCGGGCGATCGGGTCCTGAAGAACAGCGACGTCCTGAACATCGACATCACCGTGATCAAGGACGGCTACCACGGCGACACGAGCCGGATGTTCTTCGTCGGCGATCCCTCGATCGGCGCGCGCCGGCTGTCCGAGGTCACCTACGAGTGCATGTGGCTGGGCATCCAGCAGGTGCGCCCCGGCGCCACGATCGGCGACATCGGCCACTCGATCCAGACCCATGCCGAGAAGAACGGCTTCAGCGTCGTGCGCGAATTCTGCGGCCACGGCATTGGCCGCAAGTTCCACGAGGAGCCCCAGATCCTTCACTACGGCAAGCCGGGCACGCTCGAAAAGCTCGCCGCCGGGATGATCTTCACCGTCGAGCCCATGATCAACGCCGGTCGCCGCGAGATCAAGGAACTGGCCGACGGCTGGACGATCGTGACGAAGGACCACAGCCTGTCGGCGCAGTGGGAGCACACGGTCCTGGTCACGCCGACCGGATACGACGTGCTCACGATGTCGGCCGGTTCCCCCCCTCCTCCTGCGTTCGTCGAACGTGCGTCGTCCGAGCCCGCGACCGCCTGACTTGTGGCCCACCCAAGCCCGGCGCATGCGCGAGCCAAGCGTCAACAGGCCCCGATGAACGATGGCGCGTTCAAGCTGCGCGACCGGCTGCGGCAGGAACGCGCTGCCCTTATCGCGAAGTTCAGCGCCGGCGGCTCGGTCGACGCGCTGCTGCACGGCCTCGCCCGTGCCGCTGACCACCTGCTGCGCGAGGTGGCGGAATCGAGCGGCATCACCCGGCGCGCCACGCTGATCGCCGTCGGTGGCTACGGCCGGGGCGAACTGTTCCCCCACTCCGACGTCGACATCCTGATCCTGCTGAAGCAGGCGCCCAACGAGGCCGACCGCGCCACGATCGAGAACCTGGTGGGGCTGCTGTGGGACCTGGGGCTCGCGCCCGGCCACAGCGTGCGGACGCTGGAGGAATGCCACGAGGAAGCGGCGCGCGACGTGACCGTGCTGACCTCGATGCTCGAATCGCGGCTGATCGCCGGCTCGCGGCGCCACTTCGAGACCTTCTCGCGCGCGGTGGTCGACGTCGTCGACCGCGAGGCGTACTACCGGGCCAAGTTGCTCGAGCAGCAGCAGCGCCACACGAAGTACAACGAGACGCCGTACAGCCTCGAGCCCAACGTCAAGGAGAGTCCCGGCGGCCTGCGCGACCTCCACGTGGTGCTGTGGATCGCCCGCGCGGCCGGCTACGGCACCCACTGGTCCGAGCTGGCGCGCCGCGGACTGCTGACCGCGGCCGAAGCGAACATCATCCGGCTGTCCGAGCGCCGCGTGAAGGAGATCCGCGCGCGACTGCACCTCGTGACCGGACGCCGCGAAGACCGGCTCGTGTTCGACGTGCAGAACGCCGTCGCGCAGCAGGCGGGCTTCCGGCCGACGGCCGGCAAGCGCGCCAGCGAGCTGCTGATGCAGCACTATTACCGTGCGGCGAAGGTGATCACGCAGATGAACACCGCCGTGCTGCTGAACATCGAGCAGCGGATGTTCCATCGCGACGACGAGCCCGGAGTCCCGCTCGACGCGACGTTCGTGGCGCGCGGCGAACTGCTCGACATCGAGGACGACTCGGCGCTCGCGCGCGACCCGAACGGCATCCTGCGCGCGTTCCTCCTGAAGGCGCAGCACCAGGAACTCAAGGGCATGTCGCCGCGGCTGATGCGCGCGCTGTGGCACGCGCGCGTGGCCATCAACGGCGCGTATCGCCGCGACCCGCGCAACCGCGCGACCTTCATCGAACTGATCAAGCAGCCGAAGGGCGTGCTGCACGAGCTGCGCCGCATGAACCAGCTGTCGGTGCTGGGCCGCTACCTGCCCGTGTTCCGCCGCATCGTCGGGCAGATGCAGCACGATCTGTTCCACGTCTACACGGTCGACCAGCACATCATCCAGGTGCTGCGCAACCTTCGTCGCTTCTCGCTTGCCGAGCACGCGCACGAGTACCCGCTGTGCAGCCAGCTGATCGCCGACTTCGACAAGCCCTGGCTGCTGTACGTCGCGGCGCTCTTCCACGACATCGCCAAGGGGCGTGGCGGCGACCACAGCGAGCTCGGCGCGCGCGATGCCCGTCGCTTCTGCCGCGAGCACGGTCTCGACCGGCATGACACGGATCTCGTCCAGTGCCTTGTGAAGCACCACCTGACGATGTCGCGGGTCGCGCAGAAGCAGGACCTCGCCGACGAAGCGGTGATCCGCGGCTTTGCCGACATCGTGAAGTCGGAGCGCCGGCTGGTCGCGCTGTACCTGCTGACCGTGGCCGACATCCGCGGGACCAGCCCGAAGGTGTGGAACGCCTGGAAGGGCAAGCTGATCGAGGACCTGTTCCGCTCGACCCGGCGGCTGCTCGGCGGCGGCACCGTGGCCGCCTCGGCCGTCCTCGAGGGCCGCAAGCAGGAGGCGTTGCACATCCTGCGGCTGTATGGGCTGTCGGACGACGCCCGCACCGAGCTGTGGGACCAGTTCGACATCGTCTACTTCCTGCGCCACAGCGCGCAGGACATCGCCTGGCACACGCGCTCGCTGTTCTCCCGCGTCAACACCGCGAAACCGGTCGTGCGCGCACGGCTGGCGCGCATCGGCGAAGGCGCCGAGGTGCTGATCTACGTGAAGGACCAGAAGGACCTGTTCGCGCGCGTCTGCGGCTACTTCGACAGCCGCAACCTCAGCATCCTCGACGCCCGCATCCACACCACGCGCCACGGCTACGCGCTGGACACCTTCCTCATCACCGACCACGGCCGCGGGCACCACTACCGCGAGCTGCTGAGCCAGGTCGAGCACGAACTCGCGGACTGGATCGGCGTGCAGCACGAACTGCCGATCCCGGTGAAGGGACGCATGTCGCGGCAGTCGCGCCACTTCCCGGTCGCGCCCGGCGTGCACCTGCTGCCGGACGAGCGCGGATCGCTTTACCTTCTGTCGGTCACGGCGACCGACCGGGTCGGCCTGCTGTACTCGATCGCGCGCGTGCTGGCGCAGCACGGGATCAATGTCCACACCGCGAAGGTGCTGACGCTAGGCGAACGCGCCGAGGACGTGTTCCTGATCTCGGGCGCGAAGCTCAGCGACGCCAAGACGCAGCTGGAGATCGAGGGCGACCTGCTCGAGGCGATCGCGCCTTGACGACCTGGCAGTGAGCGTCCAACAGGGTGTCTCGTGGGCAGGCGATCGAGCCGATCGCGCTGCGGTGCACTTGATCGACCACCGGGGGGGCCGTCGCCTGCGCCTGGGCGGGCGGCGGGGCACCTCCCTCCGCGCCCGTCGCGGCGGGCGTCATTCAGCGCGTCGCGCTCCCA
>CAYGXL010000009.1:0-39967 GCA_964353935.1 uncultured Burkholderiaceae bacterium
CCTGCAGCTCGGCGAACGCGGCGGCATCCGTGTCGACGATCAGATGCGCACCAGCAACCCCGATATCTTCGCCGTGGGCGATGCGGTCGAGGTGAACGACACCATCACCGGTGAAGCGAGCCTCGTCGCACTGGCGGGGCCGGCCAACCGGCAGGGCCGCATCGCGGCCGACGTGATCGCCGGGCGGGACTCCCGCTTCCGCGGCACGCAGGGCACGGCGATCATCGGCATGTTCGGCGCGGCGGCGGCGTGGACCGGCGTCAACGAGAAGACCCTGAAGCGCCGCGGCGACACCGACTACGAAAAGATCTTCCTGTATCCGAACTCGCACGCCGGCTACTACCCGGGCGCGCGGCCGATCGCGCTGAAGATCCTCTTCCGCAAGTCGGACGGCCGCGTCATCGGCGCGCAAGGGCTCGGCGAGGATGGTGTCGACAAGCGGATCAGCGTCATCGCGATGGCGATCCAGATGGGCGCAACGGTCTATGACCTCGAAGAGGCGGAGCTTTGCTACGCGCCGCAGTTCGGCAGCGCCAAGGACCCGGTCAATTACGCGGGCATGGTCGGAGCCGATGTCTTGCGCGACGACATGCCGGTCCGGCACTGGGACGACGTGGGCAATGCGTTGCTGCTCGATGTGCGCACGCCGCCGGAACTGGCGGTGGAGGCCTTGCCCGGGTCGATGAACATCCCGCTGCCGCAACTGCGCGCCCGTCTTGGTGAGTTGCCGCGCGACCGCGAGATCCTGCTCATCTGCCGCTCCGGCGGTCGCGCCTATTACGCGACGCGCATCCTGCTGCAGAACGGCTTCAAGGCCCGGACGCTCTCCGGCGGAATGCTCTCGCGCACCTACTCCCAGTTGCTCACGAGCTGACTTCACATCCCGAACGCAACCCATAGAGAACTCATGAAGACAAGACGAAGTCACATCGAATCCGTTGCTGGCCGCGGAAGGAACGCCTGGTCGGCGCTCGTCGGATTGCTCATGGCAATCCTGTTCTCGACGTCGACGTTCGCGCAGGCGCCGGCGGCCGGCGGTGCGCCGACTCCGCTGTCCGCCGAGGAACTCACCAAGCTGGTCGGGCCGATCGCGCTGTATCCCGACGACCTCGTCGCGATCATCCTGCCGGCGGCAACGAGCCCGCTGCAGATCGTGCAGGTCGACCGGTACCTGGAAAAGCGCAAGTCGGACCCGAAGCTGAAGATCGACGACAAGTGGGACGATCCGGTGAAGTCGCTCGCCAACTACCCCGAGGTCGTGAAGATGATGAGCAACGATCTCGACTGGACCAGCGAACTTGGTGAAGCGGTGGTGGAGGACCAGAAGTCGGTGCTCGAGGCGGTGCAGATCTTCCGTCGGCAAGCGAAGGCGGCCGGGAGCCTGAAGTCCGACGCCAAGCAGGTGGTGAAGACCGAGAAGGAGATCATCATCATCGAGCCGGCGGATCCGCAGGTGATCTATGTGCCGCAGTACAACCCGACCACCGTGGTGGTGCAGAGCGCACCGCCGGTCTATTACGCGACGCCGTACCCCGTGTACTACTACCCGTATCCGCCCGGTGCCGCGCTGGCGACCGGCCTGGTCTGGGGCGCCGCGATCGGCGCGGCGTGGAGCGGCAACCGCTACGGCTGGGGCGGTGACAACGACATCAACATCAACAACACCACCAACATCAGCCGCGGCGGGAACACGGTCAACCAAGGGGGCGGACGCCAGGGTGGCGGAAGTTCCCAGTGGAAATCGAACAAGCAGCCGGGGCAGGTGAGCAGTTCGGTCGGCAAGTCTCCGTCGTCGAGCCGTGCAGGTGACGCGCGCGGCGGCAGCGGCGGACGTGGCGGCGCAACGGCAAGCGCCGGCGGCGCCGGTGGGCGCAGCACCGCGGGGGCGGGTGGCGGCGGCGCGGGCGGACCCGCTGCGGGCGGCGACGGTCGAGGCGGCGCCGGTGGCGCCGGTGCCGGGACGAAGCCTTCGGCCCAGCCGGCCGGCGGCGGCCGCGGTGGCGAAAGCGCGATGGGCGGTTACGGGTCCGGTCGGCAGACAACGGCGGACAGCTCGCGCGGCGCGGCGAGCCGCGGCTCGGCTTCGAGCGGCGGCGGTGGCGCCTCGGCTTCTACCGCAAAGAGCAGTGGGGCGTCGCGCGGCGGCGGGGGTGGCGGTGGTGGTGGTCGCGGCGGCGGCGGCGGTCGGCGCTGACGAGAGGAACGAAACCATGTCCATGTTCCCTTCAATCGCAACCAGGGCCTCATCCATGAAGAGCAATCTCCTGTTTTCGTTCGTGACGCGGGCTGCGCTCGCGTTGCTGCTCGCGGTGCCGCTGACGGCGGCCGCAGCACCCCCGCAGACCTTTGCAACACCGGACGCGGCGGTCGATGCGTTCGCCGCCGCGCTGAAGGCAGAAAACGCCGAGGCGGCGCTGCTCGCGATCTTCGGCGACGCGCACAAGGATGCGATCGTCGAACCCGATCGCGCGGTAGCGGCAGTCAACCGCGCGAAGATCGCCGCGGCGCTGCAGACGCTTCGGGTGCTCAAGGAGCCGAGTGCGGACCGGCGCATCCTGGTGATCGGCGACCAGGCCTGGCCGTTTCCGATACCCATCGTGAAGGCGGGGGACGCCTGGCGCTTTGCCACCGAGCAGGGCATCGAGGAACTGACGAACCGACGCATCGGCGGCAACGAGCGCAACGCGATTTACGTGCTGCGCGCGTACCTCGACGCGCAGCGCGCGTACGCGGCGAAAGATCGCGACGGCGACGGTGTGCTGCAGTACGCGCAAAAGGTCATGAGCTCGCCCGGCAAGCAGGATGGGCTGTACTGGCCGGCCGACGAGGCCCGGGGCGAGGAGCCGAGCCCGTTCGGGCCGCTGATCGCCGAGGCGACGCCCTACATCAAGGGACACGTGGCGGGCGATCCGTACCGCGGCTACTACTTCCGCATCGTGACGCAGCAGGGCAAGAGCGCGCCCGGTGGCGCCTACAACTACGTGATCAACGGTCGCATGCTCGCAGGCTTCGCGATGATTGCGTATCCGGCCGACTATGGCGACAGCGGCGTCATGACGTTTGTCGTCAACCACAACGGCACGGTGTACGAGCGTGACCTCGGGCCGAACACGACGAAGCTGGCGCCTGGCCTCAAGGCCTTCGACCCCGGCAAGGGCTGGAACATGGTCAAGCCCGAATGATTTCTTCAGACCAATCAACGAAACGGAGCAACTCCATCATGCGCATCTCGTTACTACTCGCCGCCATCGTGTCCACCTTCGCGCTCGTCCAGCCGGTCGTGGCTCAGACCAGCAACACCATCACGCGCAGCGAGCCAGGCAAGGTCGCCAAGGCGCAGACCGTCGAGGCCACGCTCGTCATCACAGGCATCGACAAAGCCTCCCGGACTCTCAAGTTCAAGGGCCCGCAGGGCAACGAGGCGGAGGTTGTCGCCGGGCCGGACGTCAAGAACTTCGACCAGCTGAAGGTCGGAGACAGCGTCAATGTCGCGTACGTCGAAGCGCTCGTGGTCGAACTGAAGAAGGGCGGCGGCCTGAAAGTCGAACGGACCGACAAGTCCGCGATGGCGCAGGCCAAGCCGGGCGAAACACCCCAGGGCGGAGTCATGAAGCAGGTGACCGCTGTCGGCGACGTGACGAAGGTCGACGCGGCGACACAGACCATCACGGTGAAAGGCCCGCAACGCACGGTGGAACTGAAGGTGCGTGATCCGGAGCAGTTCAAGCTGATCAAGGTCGGCGACCAGCTCGAGGTGACGTACACGGCAGCGGTCGCGCTGTCGGTGGCGCCGGCTCCGAAGAAGTAGGCCCACGCGCCGCCGCGACCCGTCGCACTCCTGATGTGTAACCGTTTCGAAGGAAGTTTCCGATGAATGCATTCAAGTCAGTCGCCGCCGCGGTGCCGTTGCTCGCAGTGCTCCTGCCCGGCACCTCGGCCGCGCAGGCGAGTTCCGACTGGAAGTACGAGGCGAGCGTCTACATGTTCCTGTCCGACATCGGCGGCCGCGTGACGTTTCCGCCGACCGGTGCGAGCAAGGACGTGACGGTCGGGATCGACGAGGTGCTCGACTCCATGAAGATGGGTTTCATGGGCTCGTTCGAGGCGCGTCGCGGACAGTGGGGGGTGTTCACCGACATCGCCTACATGGACGTCGGCAACGTCCAGGAGAACTCGAAGGCCCTGAGCATCGGACGACAGGAGATCCCGGCCGACATCAACGTCCGGCTCAGCTTCGACCTGAAGCTCTGGGCGGCGACCCTGGTAGGCACGTATGCGCTGGTCGCCGATCCCGACTTCAAGCTCGATGTCATCGCAGGGACGCGCGTGCTGGACGTGCGGCCGAAGGTGGACTACTCGCTCACCGGCAACGTCGGTCCGATCGCTCTGCCCGACCACTCCGGACGCCGTGAAGTGAAGGAACAGAACTGGGACATCCTGGTCGGCCTCAAGGGCCGTGCGGCCTTCGGTCAGGATGGCAAGTGGTACCTCCCGTACTACGTCGACATCGGTGCCGGCGAGTCGAAGCTGACGTACCAGTTGTCGGCCGGCGTCGGCTACACGTTCGGCTGGGGTGACGTGGTCGCGTCGTGGCGCCACCTGGACTATCAATTCAAGTCCGGCAAGCCGATCGAGGAACTGACCTTCAACGGTCCGCAGATCGCGGCGGTGTTCCGCTGGTGAAGCCGGATCGTCGTTCGGTATCGGATTGACTCCAGAGGATTCGATGAAGCGCCTCGAGGTCCACTGAGGTCGGACCGCGAGATCCACGGCGGCCATTTTGTTTGATTTCGCCGCCTGAGACTCCAGGGGGCCCCGATTGCCGGCTGCGAAGTCGGCTCAGGAACTGCTTCAGGTCAAGGCGCGCGGCTGAGCCCGGCCTAGGTTGGAAACATCGTGCCGTTGCCGACAATGCATGCGCTCGGCGACGGCGATATCGAATTCCCTGAGGTGAACATGAACGAAGCCATCCAGCCGGCGGGTCGCCTTTCGCGGCGAACCATCCTGAAAGAATCCGCCGCGCTTCTGGTCGGTGGCGCAACCGGCGCCACTGCTGTCAGCGCGCTGGCAGCCGCCCCGGAAACGAGTGGGGCGGCCGCTGCGCCGCCGCTGCCGTGGAAGTGGGTGAAGCTCGACCCGCTGGAGGCGGGCCGGCGTGCCTATCGCTTCTACAAGGAGAAAGGCGGCTGCGGCACGGGGTCGTATCTCAGCCTGCTCAGCCTGCTGAAGGAGAAGGTCGGGCATCCCTGGACGACGCTGCCGGACATGATGATGGCGCACGGCGCGTCCGGCTATGGCGGCCACGGCACGCTCTGCGGGGCGCTGGGCGGCGTCTCGACGATCATCAACCTGGTGACCTACACCGGCAAGGTCGACGACCAGCAGAACAACCAGATCATCGACCGGCTGTTCTGGTGGTACGCGGAGCAGGAATTCCCGACCGAGCGCTTCGACGACTTGTCGCCTCTGAAGAAACAGGTCAGGGTGAAGGCGATGTCGCCGCTGTGCCATACGTCTGTGTCGAAGTGGGCGGTCGCCGCTGGCGCGACGATCAAGTCCGACGCGAAGGTCGAACGCTGCTCCAAGGTGGTTGCCGAGGTCGTATACACGGTGACGCTTGCGCTCAATGACTTCTTCGACGGCAAGTGGACGCCGCCCGCGTGGAAGCCGGCGAAGGGCGTTGAACACTGCGTCGGTTGCCATGGGCCGAACGTCCCGCCGCAGAAAGCCATGAACTGGAACCAGCAGGGGCACATGGATTGCGTGATGTGCCACGCGGACCACACGAAGGCAGCTGCGAAGTAGCCCTGGCTCGCTCTCGACGAAGGGCCGCGGCTCGCCGCGGTCACGCTCGTTCCTGTGTGCTCTTCAGCGGAAGGTGACGCGCGGCGCCGGTCGCCGCTCCAGTGTTGCGACCCCGGTCGCCACGAGAGGCCCGCGTAGAATTGCCGGGCCGTAGCGCTCCTTGCCCTGCGGTTTCACCCTGGATGTACAGCGAATCCGACCACACCTTCATGCTGCGCGCGCTCGAACTGGCGCAGCGCGCCGCGTTCCATGCGACGCCGAATCCGCGCGTCGGTTGCGTCATCGTGCGCGACGGCCGCATCCTCGGCGAAGGATGGACGCAGCCGCCGGGCTCGAACCACGCCGAGATCGAAGCCCTGCTCGACGCCCGCCGCAATGGCCACGACGTGCGCGGCTCCACCGTCTTCGTGACGCTCGAGCCGTGCAGCCACTTCGGGCGCACGCCGCCGTGCGCGACCGCGCTGTCCGAGGCGCACGTGGCGCGCGTGATCGCCGCCGTCGAGGATCCCAACCCGCTGGTGCGGGGCAAGGGTCTCGACATGCTGCGCGCCAACGGGGTCGACGTGCGCTGCGGCCTGCTCGAACAGGAAGCGGCGGACGTCAACGTCGGGTTCTTCTCGCGCATGATGCGCGGCCGTCCGTGGGTGCGCGTGAAGATCGCCGCGAGCCTGGACGGGAAGACCGCGCTCGAGAACGGCGTGTCGCAGTGGATCACGTCCGATGAAGCGCGGAGTGACGGGCACGCGTGGCGCGCGCGCGCATGCGCCGTGCTGACCGGCATCGGGACGGTACGGGCGGACAACCCGCAGATGAACGTGCGCCTCGTCGAGACGCCGCGGCAGCCGCTGCGCGTGCTCGTGGACAGCCGGCTCGAGGTCGATCCCGATGCGCGCTTCTTCGAAGGCGAGGGCCAGGCGCTCGTCGCCTGCGCGGTCGACGATGCGGAGCGCGCGCAGCGCCTCGCGGACAAGGGCGTCGAGGTGGTCCGCCTCCCGAACGAGCGCGGCAAGGTCGACCTGCCGCTGCTGATGAAGCGGCTGGCCGAGCGCGCGATCAACGAAGTCCACGTCGAGGCCGGCTTCAAGCTCAACGGCTCGCTCGTCAGCGCCGGCGTGGTCGACGAACTGCTCGTGTACCTCGCGCCGATGCTGATCGGCGAGGCCCAGGGCATGGTGCACCTGCCGGCCCTGTCGGACCTCGCCAAGGCACAGCGCCTGGTGTTCCGCGAAGTGACGCAAGTGGGCGAGGACGTTCGCATCCTCGCGCGCCTCCAGTAAGGTTTTTCTCCAGGGATCCTCATGTTCACCGGGCTCGTGCAGGGAGTGGGACGCGTGGTCGGCGTGCAGCGGCTCGCCGCGGACGGGGGCGTGCGCCTGACGATCGACGGCAGCGCGGTGGCGGGCTTCCGTCCCGCCGTCGGCGACAGCATCGCGCTCAACGGCGCCTGCATGACCGCGACGTCGGTCGACGGCGCGCGCTTCACCGTCGACGTCTCGCGGGAGAGCCTGTCGAAGACCGCCGGGCTCGACGGCGCCGGCGACGTCAACATCGAGACGTCGATGGCGCTCGGCGACAAGCTCGGCGGCCACCTGGTGGCCGGGCACGTCGACGGCGTCGGCGAGGTCGTGCGGTTCGATCCGGTGCACGAGTCGTGGGAACTCGTGGTGCGCGCGCCGCGCGAGCTGGCGAAGTACTTCGCTTACAAGGGATCGGTTGCCGTGAACGGCGTGAGCCTGACGGTGAACAGCGTCGACGATGCGCCGCAGGGCTGCGAGTTCTCGATCAACATCATTCCGCACACGTTCGAGGTCACGACGCTGCGCTCGCTGCGTCCCGGGTCGCGCGTCAACCTCGAGGCCGACCTGATCGCGCGCTACGTCGAGCGCATGCTGTCGCTCGAGCGCGCAGGCTGACGCGGCACGCAAATGGCCGAGCGTGCCGTCATCCTGTTCGCCCACGGCGCGCGCGATGCGCGCTGGTCGATGACGCTGGGCGAGCTGCAGCAGCGCTCGCAGGCGCTGCTGCCCGACGCGCACGTCGGCATCGCGTTCCTCGAGTTCCAGCCGCCGACGCTGTCGTCCGCCCTCGATGCCGCGCTCGCGGCCGGCGCGCGCTCCATCGACGTGATGCCGGTGTTCTGGGCCAACGGCGGGCACATGGCGAACGACGTGCCGCCGCTGCTCGCCGAACTGCGCCGGCGTCATCCCGGGCTGAGGTTGCGACTGCTGCCGGTGCTGTCCGAGTTGCCCGGGATGCTCGACTTCATCGCCCGTGCAGTCGCACGCGGCGGCGACTGACGCCTCCTGATGAACGCAACGATGGCGGCCGGGTGGGGCCTGGCCCTCGCCGCTCTGATCGTCGCGAGCTTCGCGGCCCGCCCCGAGGGAAGGATGTGGGCGAGACGCGCGGTCGCGCTGCTCGCGCTCTACCTGATCGCACTGGCGCTGGCCGGCTGGCTGCTGCCGGCATCCTGGGCTGCATGGGGTTCGGCGGTCGCCGCGTTCGCGGTGCTGCTGACCGCGCAGCCGTTCATCTCGCTCGGCGTGCTGCAGCCGGCCGAGATCGGCCTGACCGCGCCGCGGCCCGGCACGGTGCGGGTGGTCGTCCTCGCCGTCGGCCTGGCGCTGCTGCTCAACGTCGTCGTGATGATCTTGCGGGGTGCCGCGCCGGTCCGGGTGGGCGGGACCACGGTCGCGGCCGTGCTCGTCGCAGCCGTGCTCGAGGAACTCGTGTTCCGGGGCGTGTTGCTCGCCCTGCTCGATCGCGCGCTGCCGCAGCGCTGGCGCGTCGCCGGCGCGTACATCGGATGGGGCGGTGTCGCGCTGACGGTGTCCTTCGTCGCGCTGCACGGGCTCCGCCCCGGCCTGCTGCTCGGCGTGCTGCCCGCGGCCCTGCTGTATCTCTGGCTGCGCGAGCGGACCGGCAGCCTGCTGGCGCCGATCGCAGCGCACCTCGCCTGGAACCTCTCCGTCCTGCTTGTCCACTAAGCGTCCACTGACCACCATGCCACGCCTCTTCGAACCGATCACGCTGCGCGGCCTCACGCTGCCCAATCGCATCATGGTGTCGCCGATGTGCCAGTACTCGGCCGTCGACGGCAGCGCCACGGACTGGCACGTCGCGCACCTCGGCTCGCTCGCGCTGTCCGGCGCAGGGCTGCTGTGCCTGGAAGCGACGGCGGTGACCGCGGAGGGCCGGATCACGCCAGGCGACCTCGGTCTCTACTCGGACGACAACGAGCGCGCCCTCGGGCGCGTTGTCGAGACGATCCGTGCCGCGGCCTCCATCAAGCTGGCGATCCAGCTCGGCCATGCCGGCCGCAAGGCGTCGAGCCATGCGCCGTGGGACGGCGGCAAGCTGGTGCCGGTCGCGCAGGGCGGTTGGCTTCCCACCGCGCCGTCGGCCGTGCCGCACGCGGAAGGAGAACCGACCCCGCGCGCGTTCGCGCTGGACGAACTGCCCCGCCTGCGTGAAGCCTTCGCCGACGCTGCGCGGCGCGCGGCGCGGCTCGGTTTCGACGCGATCGAACTGCACTGCGCGCACGGATACCTGCTGCACCAGTTCCTGTCGCCGGTCAGCAACCGCCGCGACGACGCGTACGGCGGCTCGCTCGCCAACCGGATGCGCTTTCCGCTCGAGGCCTTCGAGGCCGTGCGGGCGGCCTTTCCCGCCGATCGCCCGGTCGGCGTGCGCGTCTCGGCCACCGACTGGCTGGAAGGCATCGCGCCGGAGAGCTGGACGGTGGAGAGCACGGTCGCATTCGGCCAGGCGCTGAAGGAGCGCGGCTGCGACTGGCTCGACGTATCGAGCGGCGGAATCTCGCCGCGACAGAAGATCACTCCGGGTCCCGGATACCAGGTGCCGTTTGCGGAGATCGTGCGCACGGAGACCGGCCTGCCGACCATCGCGGTCGGGCTGATCACGGAGCCCCGGCAGGCGGAGTCGATCCTCGAGGCCGGCCGCGCGGACATGGTCGCGCTCGCCCGCGCGTTCCTGTACGACCCGCGCTGGCCGTGGCACGCCGCGGCGGCGCTCGGCGGGCAGGTCGACGGCCCGCGCCAGTACTGGCGCTCGCTGCCGCGGGAAGCGGGGCCCATTTTCGGCAACATCACGTTAGGCCAGCGCTGACCGGCTCCGAGGGCGAAAACGCCTAGAATCCGGGTCTCCCTCGCGCCTGCGGGCGCGGAGCCCCCCGCCATGCTTTCCGCCGTGCCCAACCCATCGCCGTCCGACCCCGGGCTTGCCTCGACGGCGGAGATCATCGAGGAGATCCGCCGCGGCCACATCGTCGTGCTGGTCGACGACGAGGACCGCGAGAACGAGGGCGACCTGATCTTCGCAGCCGACTTCGTCACGCCCGAGAAGATCAACTTCCTGGCCAAGCACGGCCGCGGCCTGGTCTGCATGCCGGTCACCGCCGAGCACGCGGCGCAGCTCGAGCTGGCGCCGATGACCAACAACAACAAGACGGTCCACGGCACCAATTTCACGGTGGCGATCGAGGCCGCCGAAGGCGTGACGACCGGGATCTCCGCGGCCGACCGCGCGCACACGATCCGCGTCGCGTCGCGGCCGCACGCGCGGCCGGGCGACATCGTGCAGCCCGGCCACGTGTTTCCGCTGGTGGCCGCCGCCGGCGGCGTGCTGATGCGCGCCGGTCATACCGAGGCGTGCTGCGACCTGGCGCGGCTGGCGGGCCTGAACCCGGCTGCCGTGCTGTGCGAGGTGATGAACGACGACGGCACGATGGCGCGCCTGCCCGACCTGCTGCCGTTCGCGGCCCGGCACGGACTGAAGGTCGGGACGATCGCCGACCTGATCCATTACCGTGCCGCCAACGAGTCGATGGTCGAGCGCGTTGGAGCGAAGACGGTCCAGACGTCGGCCGGCCCGTTCGAGCTCATCGTCTACCGCGACAAGCCGAGCGGCGCCGCGCACCTCGCGCTGGTGCACGGCCCGCTGTCGCCGGACGAGGAAGCGCTGGTGCGCGTGCACGAGCCCCTGTCGGTGCTCGACCTGCTCGACATCGAGGACTCGGTGCACTCGTGGCCCGTGCACAAGGCGCTCGAGCGGATCGCCGCGAACGGCGGCGGCGTGGTCGTCATGCTGAACTGCGCGGACACGACGGAGCGCCTGCTCGACAAGTTCAACACCCTGATGAATCCCGACGCCGCGCACCAGTGGGTCGAGCGCACGCAGAAGACGGACCTGCGCACCTACGGCGTCGGGGCGCAGATCCTGCGCGACCTGAACGTGAGAAAGATGAAACTCCTCGCGAAGCCGCGCAAGATGCCCTCGATGACCGGCTTCGGCCTGCAGGTCACCGGATACCTGGAAAGCTGACCATGGCAGTCGATTTCATTGCACCCGACTTCGACGGCGTCGATCTGCGGATCGGCATCGTCCAGGCGCGCTTCAACGAGTGGGCCGGTCGCGCGCTCGCCGAAGCCTGCCTCAACGAGCTCGTCACGCTCGGCGTCGACGAGGGCGACATCACGCACGTCACCGTGCCCGGGGCTCTCGAGGTGCCGCTGGTGCTCGCGCGGCTGGCGGCAACCGGGGACTTCGACGCGCTGGTCGCGATCGGGTGCGTCATCCGCGGCGAGACGTACCACTTCGAACTCGTCGCCGAGGAGTCGGCGCGCGGCGTGGCGCGGGCCTCGATGGACTACGGGGTGCCCATTGCCAACGCGATCCTGACGACCGACTCGGACGAGCAGGCACAGGCCCGCGTGGCCGAGAAGGGCCGCGACGCCGCCCGCGTCGCGGTGGAAATGGCCAACCTGATGCTCGCCCTCGACGAGGATGGCGAGGGCGAGGCCGCCGACGCGGAACAGGACGAGTAGCCCCTTGCAACCGAAGGATTCCGGAGCATCGAAAGGCGGCGGCCGCAGCGCGCGCCGGCGCGCGCGCGAACTGGCGCTGCAGGGCCTGTACCAGTGGCTGGTCGGCGGCCAGGACGCGGCCGCGATCGAAGGCCACCTGATCGAGAACGAGGGGCGCGAAGGCGCCGATGAACTCGGCAGGAAGGCCGACCTCAGCCATTACCGCGAACTGCTGCACGGAGCGATCGACGGCGCCGACGAACTGCGGCGTCAGTTCGCGCCGTACCTCGACCGCAACGTCGAGGCGCTGTCGCCGATCGAGCACGGCATCCTGCTGATCGGCACGTACGAGATGCAGAAGCGGCTCGAGATTCCGTACCGGGTCGTCATCAACGAGGCGGTCGAACTGGCCAAGAGCTTCGGCGGCACCGACGGTTTCAAGTATGTCAACGGCGTGCTCGACAAGGTCGCTGGACAGTTGCGGCCGGCCGAGGTGGCCCCACGCGGTTGACGCGCGATGGCCGCGCCGCTCGGCGAATTCGAACTTATCGCGCGGTACTTCACGCGCCCGGTGCCCGCGGGTTGCGGCGACATCGCGCTGGCGGTCGGTGACGACTGCGCCCTGCTGGAGCCTGCCCCCGGGGAGCAATGGGCCGTTTCGACGGACACGCTGGTCGAGTCGGTTCACTTCCTGCCGTCGGTCGATCCGGCCGCGCTCGGACACAAGGCGCTCGCCGTCAACCTGTCCGACCTCGCCGCCTGCGGCGCGGAGCCGCGCTGCTTCTTCCTCGCGCTGGCGCTGCCGAAGGTCGACGAGGCGTGGCTTGCGGCGTTCTCCGGCGGCATGTTCGCGCTGGCCGACGCTTACCGGTGCGTGCTCGCGGGCGGCGACACGACGCGGTCGCCGCAGGGCGTGATCATCACGATCACGGTGATGGGGAGCGTGCCGCGCGGGCAGGCGCTGCTCCGCAGCGGCGCGCTTCCCGGAGACGATGTCTGGGTGTCCGGCACGCTGGGGGACGCCGCCCTCGGACTCGCGTTGCGCCAGCGCGGAACCCCGGTCCCGGCGGATGCCCGCGCGGCGGTCGAGCGGCTGGAGCGGCCGCGGCCGCAGGTCGAGCTCGGCGCGGCCCTTCGAGGCGTGGCGACCGCCGCCATCGATGTCTCCGACGGCCTGCTCGGAGACCTCGGGCACATCATGGAACGGTCGGCCGTCGGCGCACGCGTGGAGTGGACCTGCATCCCGCGTTCAGAAGCTCTCCGCCGCCAGCCGGAGGCGGACCAGCGTCGCTTGGCCCTCGCGGGTGGGGACGACTACGAACTGTTGTTCACCGCACCGGCCGCTCGGCGCGGCGAGGTGGAGCGGGCGGCGGCCGGCGCCGGGGTGGCCGTGACGCGCATCGGCGAGGTCACTTCGACCACGCGTCTTGAACTGGTGGACGCCGACGGCCGGGCGATGGACACTGCGCCGCGCGCCTTCGATCACTTTCGTCCATGACTACCGCTTCGATGTCTACTCAGGGTGAGCCCGGGATTCTGACGCCGCCTTCCTGGCGGCTGATGATGTCGCACCCGGCGCACCAGTTGTCGTTCGGCTTCGGCAGCGGTCTCATTCGTCCGGCGCCGGGCACCTGGGGCACGCTGTTCGCGTGGCTCGTGTTCGTCGTGCTCGATCCGTGGCTGGGCGACGTCGGCTGGGCGATCGTGATCGCGTCGACCTTCGTCCTCGGGGCGGCGGCGGCGAATCGCACCGGCCGCGCGCTCGGTCGCCCGGACCACGGCGCGATCGTGATCGACGAAATCGTCGCCTTCTGGCTCGTGCTGTGGCTGCTGCCGGGTGGCGTGATGACACAGGCCGTCGCGTTCCTCGGATTCCGCTTCTTCGACATCCTGAAGCCGCCGCCGATCCGCGCGGTGGACCAGCGCTTCAAGAACGGGGTGGGCGTGATGCTCGACGACCTGCTGGCCGCGTTCTACACACTGTTCGTGGCGAGCGTGCTGGCGCGCGTGTTCGGATGAGCGCCAAGGGGGCACGATGAGCGATGCCGTTGCCACCATCGAGCGACTCGCCGAGCGGCTGGGCGCCGGCCTGCGCGCGCAGCACCTGACGCTGGCGACAGCCGAGTCGTGCACGGCCGGCGGCATCGGGTATGCAGCGACCCTGGTCCCGGGGTCGAGCCAGTGGTACGACCGCGGCTTCATCACGTACTCGAACGAGTCGAAGATACAGATGCTCGGCGTTTCGACGGCCTATCTGCGCGACTTCGGCGCGGTGAGCGAGCCGGTCGCTCGCGCGATGGCGATCGGCGCGCTGTCGCACAGCGCGGCGCAGGTCGCGTTGGCGGTCACGGGCATCGCCGGGCCGGACGGCGGCACGCCCGACAAGCCCGTGGGCACCGTCTGTTTCGCGTGGGCGATCCGGCGCGGACCGGGAAGCGCCACGTGGGTGAAGACGGCCACGCACCGCTTCGACGGCAACCGCGCGGCGGTGCGCACGCACACGATCATCACGGGACTGCAGACCCTCGTGGAACTGCTCAAGCAACGACAGGACGTGTAGTGCGATCGCCGGTCTGGTGCGCAGGCGCGCTGCCATGATGCGGCGGGTTCTCGTCGCGTTTGCAGCCCTCCTGTGCGCGGGCGCCGTGCTCGCGAAGCCCGAGGGTGCCCGTGCTGTCTGCCTCAACGACGCGGGCGCACTGCCTGCCGCGGAAGCGAAGCTGCTGGCGATCGGCTCGTACAAGGCGCCGCGCGTGTCGGCCGACGATCGCGCGCAGAAGCTTTTCGAGCAGGGCATGGTCTTCGGCCTGGGGTTCAACTTCGCCGAGGCGGTGCGTTCGTTCCGCGCCGCCACGCTGGCCGACCTCGACTGCGCAATGTGCCGGTGGGGCATCGCGTGGGCACTGGGCCCGAGCGTCAATCACGACATGAAGCGCGAGGATGTCCCGATCGCGATCGACGCGATCGTGCAGGCGCGTGCGTATGCGCTGGACCTTGCTTCGCGCGAACGCGCGCTGATCGAGGCGCTCGCGCTGCGCTACAGCGACGACCCGAAGGCGGACGGCGACAAACTGGCGCGTGATTACGCGGACGCCATGCGCAAGCTTGCGGCGCGCTATCCGAACGATGCCGACGTCGCCGTGCTGGCCGCCGAAGCGATCATGAACGCGCACCCGTACGATTACTGGCGCCCCGGCGGATCGCCGCAGCCGTGGACGCCCGAAGTCGTGGCACTGCTGGACCGTGCGACGCGGCTCGCGCCGGACCATCCCGGCGCGCATCACTACCGGATCCACCTGTACGAGGCGTCGACGACGCCCGGGAAGGCGCTCGCCTCCGCCGACCGCATCGGGGCGCTGGCGCCGGCCGTCGGCCACCTCGTGCACATGCCGTCGCACATCTACCTGCGGCTCGGCCGCTATCACGATGCCGTCCTGGCGAACCGGGCCGCGGTCGAGGCGGACCGCAAGTACCTCGCGGCGGTGAACGCCAATCCCACGTACGCCGCGGACTACGTGCCGCACAACGTCCACTTCCTGTGGGCGTCGGCGCTGTGGAGCGGCGAGAGCCAGGCGGCCTTGCAGGCGGCCGAAGAACTGGCCCGCGCCGCGGAGCGGTTGCCACAGGAAGCCAGCCGGCTCGGCACGCGCCAGCACTTCCAGGCCGCGCCGTGGCTGACGCTGGTGCGCTATCGGCAGTGGGACGCACTGCTCGCGCGCCAGCGGCCGCGCGCGTCGGATGCTCCATATCTCGCCGGCCTGGTCCACTTCGCGCGCGGCATGGCGTACGCCGCCACGGGCGACCTGGAGGCGGCGCGCGCACAGGCCGAGGGGCTGCGCGTGATGGAGCGACGCACGACCGAGCAGAAGCTGAAGGTGAAGAACATCAATCCGGCCGCGGACCTGCTTGCGATCGCGCGCTCGATGCTCGCCTCGGAACTCGCGCTCGCGCGCGGTGCCCGCGCGGAAGCAGTCAAGCACGCGGCCGCCGCCGTGGCGGCGGAAGATCGGCTGGAGCTCGACGAGCCGCCGGCGTGGCAGCTACCCGCGCGGCACGCGCTCGGCCGCGCGCTGCTGGCGAGCGGTCGTGCGCAGGACGCGCGGATTGTCTTCGCCGACGACCTGGAGCGGCATCCGGAGAACGCCGTGGCGCTCAGCGGGCTCGCGGCGGCCGAGCGATGGCTGGGTCGTGACGATGCAGCCGATGCGCTGGAACGGCGCGCCCTTGTCGCCTGGTCACGCGCGGACACGCCGCTGCCGTCACCGTCCGAGGGGCCGGCTCACCGCAGGCGATAGCGGTTGATCTCGTCGCGCGTGGCCTGCGCCACCGAGCGCGCGCGGTCGGCGAAGTCCTCGTCCCTGCCCGCATAGAGGATCGCGCGCGACGAGTTCACGGCCATGCCGACCCCACGGCTCGTCTGGCCGGCCTTCACGCTCGCTTCGACGTCGCCGCCCTGCGCCCCGATGCCGGGCACCAGCAGCGGCAGCTCACCGACCAGCGAACGCACGCGCGCGAGTTCGCCGGGAAACGTGGCGCCGACGACCAGCCCGAGCTGTCCGTTGCGGTTCCATGTCGATGCCGTCAGCCGCGCGACCCGCTCGAACACGCGTTCGCCGCCGACGTCGAGCATCTGCAGGTCGTTGCCGCCGGCGTTGCTGGTCCGGCAGAGCAGGAACGCGCCGCGGTCGGGGTAGGCGAGATACGGCTCGATCGAGTCGAAGCCCATGTACGGCGACAGCGTGACGGCGTGCGCGGCGTAGCGCTCGAAGGCTTCGCGGGCGTAGTGCTCGGCGGTGGAGCCGATGTCGCCGCGCTTGGCGTCGAGAATGACCGGCACCTCCGGATGCCGTGCACGGATGTGCGCGATCAGCCGCTCGAGCTGGTCTTCCGCGCGCATCGACGCGAAGTAGGCGATCTGCGGCTTGAACGCGCAGGCCAGGTCGGCGGTGGCGTCGACGATCGCGCGGCAGAAATCGAAAATCGCGTCGGGCCGGTCGCGCAGGTGCGCGGGGAAGCGCGCCGGATCCGGATCGAGGCCGACGCACAGCAGCGTGTCGGCGCTCTTCCAGCGCGCGTTCAGCAGGTCGATGAAGTTCATGCGCGCAATTCTAGGGTCTGTTAACGCCTGGATCGCACATGCGCGAGCGAAGCGTTAGCAGATCCTGCGCTCGCTGCGTGCTAGCCTGCCGCGCTTCCCATGGTCCGACTTTCCCGCCGCGATCTCGCGCTGCTCGCGCTGCTCACGCTTTTCTGGGGCGTGAACTGGCCGGTCATGAAGCTCGGCGTGGCCGACCTTCCGCCGCTGTTCTTCCGTTCGCTTTGCATCGCCGGCGGGCTGTTTTTCCTCTGGGCCTGGGCCGTCGTGACCCGCGTTCCTCTGACCGTCCCGCCCGGCGCGTGGCCCTCGATCGTCAAGCTCGCCGTGCCCAACGTGATCGTGTGGCACCTGCTCGCGATCGTCGCCGTCAAGATGCTTGCGTCGGGCCGCGCCGCGATCCTCGGCTACACGATGCCGGTGTGGGCCGTCGTCTTCGGCCTGCTGGTCTTCAAGGAGAAGCCGCTGCCGCGCCACTGGGTCGGCGTCATCGCCGCCTTCATCGGCACGCTGCTGCTGCTGTCGTCCGAGTTCACCACGCTGGCCGGCTCGCCGCTCGGCACGATCCTGATGCTGGTCGCCGCTGCCTCATGGGGTTACGGAACCCACTTGATGCGGCGCCACCTCACGGCCATGCCGACGATCGCGCTGACGTTCTGGATGCTGTCGCTGACGCTGGTCGTCACGACGATCGTCTCGATCGCGACCGAGATGGACCAGTGGCGCATGCCGTTGCCGCTCGAGTGGTTCTCGATCGTCTACAACATGGCGATCGCGATCGCGTTCTGCCATGTCGTCTGGTCGATGCTCGCGCGCAACCTGCCGCCGGCGGCCAGCGGCCTGTCCGTGATGATGATCCCGGTGCTCGGCGTGTTCTCCGGCATGGTGGTTCTCGGCGAGCAGCCGCACTGGCAGGACTACGCGGCGCTCGTCCTCATCCTGGTGGCGCTGTCGACGGTGCTGCTGCCGAGCGGCACGACGAGCTGATCCGGCAGGCCATGAAGGAAAACGGCCCGCCGAAGCGGGCCGTCTGACCTTCTGTTTGGTTCGGCGCCGAACCCGGCTGCCGATCCGCGGATGCAGAGCTAGGAGCGCGCGCGCAGACAGTACTGATGGGTACGGCAAGCGCGCGCGACGACGCTATGCGCCGCGGTCGGCGGTCGGAGTTACATGTCCATGCCGCCCATTCCGCCCATGCCACCCATGCCGCCCATTCCACCGCCCATGCCGCCGGCCGGCTTCTCTTCCACCAGCTCGGCCACCATGGCGTCGGTCGTCAGCATCAGGCCGGCCACCGAAGCGGCGTTCTGCAGCGCGGTGCGCGTGACCTTCGTCGGATCCAGCACGCCCATCTCGACCATGTCGCCGTACTCGTGCGTGGCGGCGTTGTAGCCGTAGTTGCCCTTGCCGTTGGCAACGGCATTGACGACCACGCTCGGCTCGTCACCGGAGTTGGCGACGATCATGCGCAGCGGCTCTTCCATCGCGCGCAGCACGATCTTGATGCCGGCGTCCTGGTCGGTGTTGTCGCCCTTCATCTTGCTGATCGCCTGCTTGGCGCGGATCAGCGCCACGCCACCACCGGCGACGATGCCTTCCTCGACCGCGGCGCGCGTGGCGTGCAGCGCGTCCTCGACGCGGGCCTTGCGCTCCTTCATCTCGACTTCGGTCGCCGCGCCCACCTTGATGACGGCCACGCCGCCGGCCAGCTTGGCAACGCGCTCCTGCAGCTTCTCGCGGTCGTAGTCGCTGGTGGCTTCCTCGATCTGCGCGCGGATGGCCTTCACACGAGCCTCGATCGTCTTGTGTTCGCCGGCGCCGTCGATGAGCGTCGTGTCTTCCTTGGCGATCTCGACGCGCTTGGCCTGGCCGAGGTCATTCAGCGTGGCCTTCTCGAGGGTCATGCCGGTTTCCTCGGCGATGACCGTGCCGCCCGTCAGGATGGCGATGTCTTCCAGCATGGCCTTGCGGCGGTCGCCGAATCCCGGCGCCTTGACCGCGCAGGTCTTCAGGATGCCGCGGATGCTGTTGACGACCAGGGTCGCCAGCGCCTCTCCTTCGACGTCCTCGGCGATGATCAGCAGCGGCCGGCCAGCCTTGGCCACCTGCTCCAGGATCGGCAGGAGGTCACGGATGTTGCTGATCTTCTTGTCGTGCAGCAGGACGTACGGGTTCTCGAGCAGCGCGTTCTGCTTCTCGGCGTTGTTGATGAAATACGGCGACAGGTAGCCGCGGTCGAACTGCATGCCCTCGACCACTTCGAGCTCGGTGTTGAGCGACTTGCCGTCCTCGACGGTGATGACGCCTTCCTTGCCGACCTTGTCCATCGCGTCGGCGATGATCTTGCCGATCTCGGCATCGGAGTTCGCGGAGATCGAGCCGACCTGGGCGATTTCCTTGCTGGTCGTCGTCGGCCGGCTGATCTTCTTCAGCTCCTCGACGGCGGCAATCACGGCCTTGTCGATGCCGCGCTTCAGGTCCATCGGGTTCATGCCGGCGGCCACGTACTTCATGCCCTCGGTCACGATCGACTGCGCCAGCACCGTGGCGGTGGTGGTGCCGTCGCCGGCGAGGTCGGAAGTCTTGGACGCGACCTCCTTGACCATCTGCGCGCCCATGTTCTCGAACTTGTCCTTCAGCTCGATTTCCTTGGCGACGGACACGCCGTCCTTCGTCACGGTCGGCGAGCCGAAGCTGCGCTCGAGCACGACGTTGCGGCCCTTCGGGCCCAGCGTGATCTTGACGGCGTTCGCGAGGATGTTGACGCCGCGAACCATGCGATGGCGCGCGTCGTCACCGAAGAAGACTTGTTTCGATGCCATAAAGTGTTCTCTCCTAAGATTTCAAGTGGCCGGTCGCGGAGCGACCGGCGTTACCGAACCGTTGCCTGGCCGGGCGCGAAGCGACCGGCATCCCCGGGTGTCGCCGTCAGGCGACTACTCCCATGATGTCTTCTTCACGCATGACGAGGAGTTCCTCGCCATCGACCTTGACCGTCTGGCCCGAGTACTTGCCGAACAGCACCTTGTCGCCGACCTTCACGTCCGGTGTGATGATCTTGCCGTGATCGTCGCGCTTGCCGGGGCCGACCGCGACGACTTCGCCCTGGTCGGGCTTCTCGCCGGCGCTTTCCGGGATGACGATGCCCGAGGCGGTTTTGCGCTCGTTGTCCAGGCGCTTGACGATCACGCGATCGTGCAGAGGACGAATCTTCATTGGGTCTCCTAGTTGACTGAGCTCTCGACGAAAATCGAGAAACTGGAAAAACAGGGGAGGCAGGGCCTCCGGAAGCCGTACGGGGGTTGTTAGCACTCCCCGTCGACGAGTGCTAATTGTAAGGGCGGCCCCGGCGGTCTTCAAGTGCGGGAGTACGATTAGTTTGCAGGGGACTCAAACCGAGCAAAGGCCGCCACCAATTGATTTCGGTAGAAGTGGTCACTGACATCGGGCCGATGCCGCGTACTCATCCATCGAAGTAGCCTTTATGTGCGATTCACCCGAAAGGGGCGCGAGCCAGAATCGCGTCCACAGCGATAGAGGGGGTAGCACGTTCATGGAGTTCCCGCTGCGGCTTCCGTCGCACTGGCTCAGGCCGGACAAACCCAAGGGCAAGAGCCCGGGGTCGAAGTCCGGTTTCAGCCATTCGATCATGAGCTACACGAAGATGGACGTGCCGACCGTCGAGCTGTTCGAGACGGCGGTGACGTTCGAGGCCGACCACGCCCATCCGCTCGGCGCCCATGAATCCCTGACCCGCACCTTCGGCAACAAGGCGGGTGTGGCGTTCGTCTTCCGAGCGGATACCGGCACCCCCGGCCGGTACTGGGTCTACTCGGCCGAGCCCTGGAACGAGCCCCCGGTCGAGGCCGTGAGCGCGCTGGCCCCCAAGCGCCTCGTTCTCCAGCTGGTCCCCGGACTGCCGTACCGGTTCACGCTGAACGCGTGTGTCGGACGCGAGCGCCTGAAGAACGGCGAGAAGGAAGTGGAACCGTTCAAGACGGCGCATGAGGTTGAAGAGTGGCTCAACATGGCCGGGCCGAAGCTGGGCTTCAAACCGGACTTCTTCAACGTGTCGATCAAGGAACTGCAGTTCCCGTATGGCGGCCGGCACATCACATTGCCCTATGCCTCCGCCGAGGGAGTGCTCCAGGTGACGGATGCCGATCTGCTGACCAAACCGCTGCTGCGGGGCATCGGATCGTATCGGCGCGTCGGCCTCGGCCTGCTGCAGTTGTCGAACTGATCTCCGTTCCGCACCGAGTGGCGGCGCCCACGGGCGCCGCCTTTCTTTGGGGGACCGGCAGTCGGCGCATGCCGGGCGCAACGGTCGTGCGGATAATCAACCCGGTCGCGCCGCGAGCGTCGCGCGACGTCACGGAGGGTTCCTTGCCGCATCGCTTTCCCGCGCGCGTCGCCCGCATCGTTTCGGTCGCCTGCTGCTTCCTGTTTTCACTTCTCGCCGCGCCGGGTCACGCGCAGTCCACGGTGCCGCCGGTGCTGCCCGAGAGCGTGGCGGCGGAATTGCGGGCCGCGCGGGTGCCGTTGAACGCCGTCGCGATCACCCTCGTGCCGCTGTCCGGCAGCGGCATCACGATGGCGATCAACGAGCACCAGCCGATGAACCCGGCGTCGACGATGAAGATCGTGACCACGCTGGCGGGCCTCGAACTGCTCGGGCCGCAGCATGTCTGGCGGACCGAGGCGCTGGCTGCCGCGCCGGTTAAACAGGGCGTGCTCGAGGGCGATCTGTGGCTGCGCGGAAGCGGCGATCCGCAGCTCGTGATCGAAGACCTCTGGCTGCTGGTCCAGCGGATCCGCGGCAGCGGCGTGCGCGAGATTCGCGGCGACCTCGTGCTCGACCGCTCGGCCCACGAGCCGGTCGCGCACGATCCGGCCGCGTTCGACGGCGAAGCCCTGCGCCCGTACAACGCCGGACCCGATGCGCTGCTGCTGAACTACAAGGCGGTCAGCTTCCACTTCGTGCCGGACACCGGGGCGCGACAGGTGCGGGTCTACGCGCTCCCTTCGATCGCCGGCATGGTCGTGCCCTCGATAGTGAAGACGGCCGATGGTGCGTGCAACGACTGGCGCGCGCGCGTTGGCGGCGATTTCGCGGATCCGATGCGGCCACAGTTCCGCGGCGTGTTCCCGCTGTCGTGCGGCGACAAGGTCTGGCACGTCAACCTGTTCACGCCGGTGCAGTACGCGCAGGCGGTCTTTCGTCCCCTCTGGGAGGCGAGCGGCGGAACGTGGCGCGGGCGCGCGCGGGACGGGGTTGCGCCGACGGAGGCGCGACGCATTGCCGTCCACGAGTCGCGTCCGCTGGCGGAAGTGATCCGCGACATCAACAAGTTCAGCAACAACGTGATGGCGCGGCAACTGTTCCTCAGCATCGGCGCCGAGAGCAGCAGGCAGCCGGCGAGCATGGAACGCGCGCAAAGAGCCGTGGGCGACTGGATGGTCAGCCGTGGCCTGGACCGGCGCGAGTTCGTGCTCGAGAACGGCGCGGGACTGTCACGCGTCGAACGGCTGACGTCGGCCGGGTTGGCCCGCCTGCTGGTGGCTGCGTTCGATTCGCCGTTGATGCCGGAGCTGATGTCGTCGCTTCCGATCGTCGGTGTCGACGGCACCATGCGCAAGCGCACCGGCGCAGCGGGCTCCGCGCACATCAAGACCGGGCTGCTGGCAGACACGCGCGCCATCGCGGGTTATGTGCTCGCGGCGAGCGGCCGGCGTTACGCGATCGTCGCATTCGTCAATCACCCCAGTGCCGGCGCAACCCAGGGCGCGCTCGACGCCCTCCTGAACTGGGTCTACTCTCAGGGCTGACCGGCGGCTGACCGGCCGGGCCGACGTCATCTCCTTACCTTCCGTCAAAGCCCCCGATCGACCGCCGCCTAGCCTGAAAGGGCACCGGACATTGCAAAGGAGAGGTTATGGATCGAGTCACGAAAGAGCGGTTTGCGTCGGATGTGAACGCGGTGCTGGTGGATGCCGAGGAACTGCTGCGGCAGGCCGCCCAGGCCACCGGCGAGGAAGCCAAGGTGTTGCGGGGCCGTGCGCAGGAAGCGATCGGTCGGGCCAAGGACTCGCTGGTTCACATCGAGCAGCGGGCAGTCGCCCAGACCAAGGCGGCGGCGCATGCGACCGACAACTGGGTGCACGACCACCCCTGGACGGCGGTCGGCATTGCGGCCGGTCTCGCGTTCCTGGTCGGCCTGGTGGTGAACCGCAAGTGAGCCCCGCGTCTCACGAGGCCGCCGCTGCACCATCAGTGCTCGGACTCGTCCGGGAAGCGGCCGCGCTTGGCGTGGCCGCCCTCGTCACCCGCGGCGAGCTCGCCGCGATCGAGCTGACCGAAGCGCGCGAGCGCGCCGCGCGCTGGCTGGTGCTTGCGCTGATTGCTGGCGTGCTGTTGCTCGCCGCGCTTCTGGTCGGCTCGCTGTGGGTCGTGTCGATCTTCTGGGAATCGCACCGCTCGGAAGCGATCGCCGTCGTCGCGGCGGCCTATGCGCTCGCCGGCGGCGGCTTGATGTGGTGGCTCGTCGCGCGCCTGCGCGCCGCGCCGCCGTTCCTGCAGTCAACGCTCAGTGAACTGAAACAGGACTGCGACGCGCTTCGAGGCGCCTCGCGGACGTCGCCATGACGCGACGGTCGCGTGACGAACTGGGGCTTCGCCGCGAGGCGCTGGCAACGCGCGCGGCGCTGCAGAGGATCGAACTGGCGGCGACCCTCGACCAGGCTCGCGACGTCGCGCTGGCGAGGAAGGGCATCGGGGCGATCGCGCTGCACCTCGCGCGCTCGATCGTGACTTCGCGGAGCGGAGCGAGCGTTGCTTTCCGCGCGCGGCCCTGGATGCTCTCGGCGGGCTGGGTCCTCGTGCGGGCATTGCGTGCTTCGCCGACCGCGCGTTGGGTGACGGCGGCGGCGGCCGTCGGTGGAGCAGCCTGGTGGGTCGCGCGGTCGCTGCGCACAGGCGACGCGCAGGAAGACGAGAGCGGCTGAGGCCGCCCGCGGTTTCTAGTACTTGATCGTGCAGCCGTAGGCCGTCGTCGTCGAGGTCGTCACGGCCTTGCCCGCCGCCACCTCTCCGAGGGCGACCGCGACGTGGTTCGTCGACGTCCTGATGTCGGCCGGATTCGCACTGCGCTTGTCGTCAATCGCACCCGCGTAGACGAGCGTTCCCTTCGCATCGACGACGTACATGTGCGGCGTCACCTTCGCACCGTAGGCCCGGCCGATCTCGCCCCTGGGATCCATCACGATCGCTGTCGGCGCCGCTTTCTGTTCACCGAACCACGCGGCCAGCTTCACTGGCGCCATGTAATCGGAGTGCGACTCGGCGGTGGAGTTGATGGCGAGCCAGACGACGCCGGCTGCGGTGTTCTTCTGCTGGAGCGACTGCATGTTTCCGCCCGTGTAGTGCTTCTGCACGAACGGGCAGTTCGGGTTGTGCCACTCGAGCACGACGGTCTTGCCGCGGAAGTCCGCCAGGGTCACGGGCTTGCCGTTGACGTCGACGCCGCGGAATGCCGGCGCAGTTTGCCCGGGCACGGGAGCGGCGAGGGCCGCCGAAGAAGCAAAGGCGACCGCGGTGATCAGAAGGGCAGTGAGCTTCATTGTCGTTCAGGGCATTTCAGCGAGCGGCCAGCTTAATCCTGTCGAGCGCGGCGAGCACCATTCCTTCGGTCAGGATTTCCGGCAATACCGTCGGCAGGCCCTTCGTGTCATACAGCACGTAGAGAGGCACGCCGTTGCGTCCGAATTGCGCGAGCGCCTGCGTGATCCGGTCGTCGCGCGTCGTCCAGTCGGCCCGCATGCGGACCACGCCCGCGGCGGCGAAGCCGGCGATCACCTTGTCCGAAGTCAGCGCAACCCGCTTGTTGACCTGGCAGGTCACGCACCACGCGGCGGTGAAGTCGACGAACACCGGCCTGCCTTCCTTCGTCAGCTGCGCGAGCTTCTCCGGCGAGAAGGCGACCCAGTCGTCGCTGCTGGCCGCTTTCGCGACCGCGGCGCGATCCGTGGTCGCGAGCGGCGCGAATGCCAGCGCCGCGACCAGCGCGCCCGCGAGCGCCACCCAGCGGAAGGAATACGCACCGCGCTGTGACAGGCCCAGCGCCCAGGCGGCGAATCCCACGGCCAGCACCACGCCGAGCGCCAGCCCCACGCCGCCGGCATCGACCTGCTGCGCGAGGACCCACAGCAGCCACACGCAGGTCGCGAACATCGGGAACGCCATGAACTGCTTGAACAGTTCCATCCAGCGGCCGGGCCGCGGCAGCTTGTGGAGCAGCGCCGGGAACAGGGTCAGCAACAGATAGGGAGCCGCCATGCCGACCCCGAGCGCGGCGAACACGGACAGGGCGACCGCGGCCGACTGGGTAATCGCATAGCCCATCGCGGCGCTCATGAACGGCGCAGTGCACGGCGAAGCGACGATCACGGCGAGCACGCCGGTTGCAAGGCTGCCACGCCAGTCGCTCTTGTGCGCCAGGGTCTCCGCAGCCTTCGCATTGCCGACGCCGCTGCCGAAAGTGAACTCGTAGACGCCGAGGAGGTTCAAGCCGATCAGGAAGAACAGCACGGTCAGGCTCGCCACGACCCAGGGCGTCTGCAGCTGGAAACCCCAGCCGAGCGCGCTGCCCGCCTGCTGGAGCGCGATCAGAAGCCCGGCGAGCAGCACAAAGGACAGCACCACGCCGGCCGCGAATGCGATCCCGTGGGCGGCCAGTGGCCCGGCGTGCGTCCGGTGCTGCGCGAGACCGATCAGCTTCAGCGACAGCACGGGGAACACGCACGGCATCAGGTTCAGGATCAGGCCGCCGAGGAGAGCCGCGCCGAGCGCTGCGATCAGCGACATGGCGGCCGCGGGACTGGCGGACGGCGTGGCGGCGACCGGCGCTACGGTTCCGGCCACGAGCGGCACGTCGATCGAGCCGATCCATCCGCCCGAGGCGGGTCCGCCGTTGGCGACGAGAACCCCCTGGATGGCCTTTGCATCCGCCTTCAATGGCAGGGACGCCGTCAGGTACAACTCGACCGCGTCGCCTTCCCGCTTCAGCACCTGCGGGGCGGCGGCTTCGATCCGGTCCTCGTGCAGCGGGAAGAACTCGAGTCGACTTGCGGTCTTGCCTGGCGGCAACGCGAGACTCAGCTTGATCCGGCTGCCATCGATCGTGCCCTGGCCCGTCGCACCGGCGAGTGGCTGCGGGATCAGCACTCGCGTGGCGTCGAACAGAGCTGCATGGACCGACGGACCGGCCGTCGGTTTGACGGGCAGCGTCAGCGCGATGTCGCTTTCGCCCGGAATGCAGACGTCCTTGCATTCGAGCCACTCGGCCTTGCCCGAGAGCGTGACGCGACTTCCGACCGGCACGTCCGCCGGCACCTGGATCGTCGTCAGAAGCAGGATCTCGCCGTCGTAGCCGAAGTTGACGAGGGGACCCGTCGGCAGGCGCTTCGGATGTGGCCACTCGATGGGGCCGGCCGTGAAGCCCGCGGGCAACTTCCACTCGATGCGTGTTGGCAGGCCCGAGTCGCCCGGCACCTGCCAGTAGGTGTGCCACTCGGACTGGTGCTTGAGCTTCAGCCCGACGGTCAGCGGCTGCCCCGGGACGACCGCGTCCGTCGCGGCGAGGAGTTCGGCGTCGACGTGCCTCTCGGGCGCGCCGAAACGCGGCAGCGACTGCGCCCAGGCGGTGTGGCCCAGCAGCGTCAACGTCGCAAACAGAACGGTCAGCAGAGATCGCATCTTCACTTGGTCCCGGCAAAAGCGGCCAGGTTCCCTTCCCGGCCCGCAGGCCGATGGTCGATTCGCAGATCAGCCCGCAGCGGTCGTCCGGAACGCATCCCGCGCGGCGGCCAGGGTCGCTTCGATCACGTCCTCGCCGTGGGCCATCGAGACAAACCCGGCCTCGAACGCGGAGGGCGCGAGGTACACCCCGCGGTCGAGCATCGCGTGGAAGAAACGGTTGAAGCGCTCCTTGTCGGCCCGCATCACCTCCGCGTAGCTCACGGGCGGCCTCGGGGCAAAGTAGATGCCGAACATCCCGCCGACCGAGTCCCCGGCGAACGCGACGCCCGGCGCTGCTTCCTGCGCCACGCGCTGCAGGCCGCCAACCAGCGCGGCGGTCCGCTCGCCGAGTCGGTCGTAGAACCCGGGCTGCTGGACCAGCTTCAGCGTCGCCATGCCGCACGCGACCGCTACCGGATTGCCGGACAGCGTGCCGGCCTGGTAGACGCCGCCCAGGGGCGCGAGGTGCTTCATCAAGTCGCGCTTGCCGCCGAAGGCGGCGACCGGCATGCCGCCGCCGATCACCTTGCCGAGCACCGTCATGTCCGGATCGATTCCGTAGAGCGCCTGCGCTCCGCCCAGCGCGACCCGGAAGCCCGACATGACTTCGTCGAAGACCAGCACCGCGCCGTGGCGGGTGCAGAGGGCGCGCATCGTGTCCAGGAACTCCTGCGTGGCGCGCACGAGGTTCATGTTGCCGGCGACCGGCTCGACGATCACGCACGCGATGTCGTCGCCGTGCTGCGCGAACGCGTCCTCGAGCTGCTGCGGGTCGTTGTAGTCGAGCACGAGCGTGTGCTGCGTGATCTCCGCCGGCACGCCGGCGCTGCTCGGGTTGCCGAACGTCAGCAGTCCCGAGCCCGCCTTCACGAGAAGGCTGTCGGCGTGACCGTGGTAGCAGCCTTCGAACTTGATGATCTTGCGGCGGCCCTTGCCGCCGCCCGCCGCGCCGCGCGCGAGCCGGATGGCGCTCATCGCCGCTTCGGTGCCGGACGACACCAGCCGCAACTGCTCCATCGACGGCACGAGCTTCAGCAGTTCCTCGGCCATCTCGACCTCGGCCTCGGTCGGCGCCCCGTAGGACAGGCCGCGCGCCGCCGCCTCCTGCACCGCCCGCACGACATCGGGGTGGCCGTGCCCGAGGATCATCGGGCCCCACGAGCCGATGTAGTCGATGTAGCGCTTGCCGTCGGCGTCCCAGAAGTACGGTCCTTCGGCGCGCGCGATGAACCGCGGAGTGCCGCCCACCGAGCGGAACGCGCGCACCGGCGAGTTCACGCCGCCCGGGATGGACTTCTGCGCGCGTTCAAACAGCTGCTCGTTGCGATTCATGTCGTTGTTGTCCTTCGTTGAACAGGTGCACCAGCGCCGCTGCGGCCCGGCCGGGGTCGTCCGCATCGAACACGGCGCTGATCAGCGCGGCGGCGTGGGCGCCGGCTTCCGCGACTTCGTGAATGTTGCCGCCGTCGATGCCGCCGATCGCGATCACGCGCCGCGTCGGCCAGCGGCCGCGCGCGGCAGCGAGCAATTCGAGCGGGGCGTGCACCGCGTTCGGCTTCGTGCTCGACGGAAACATCGAACCGAACGCGATCGCGTCGGCGCCGCCGGTCACGGCGTGCCCGGCACGCGCCAGGTCGTCGTAGCAGGAGACTCCGAGCAGCCCGTCCGGCATCAGGGCGCGCGCCGCGCGCACGTCGCCGTCGTCGCGGCCGAGGTGCACGCCGTCGGCGCCGACGGCGAGCGCGAGTTCGACGCGATCGTTGACGATGGCCAGCGCGCCGGCCGATTGAACCAGCCGGACGAGCGCGCGGGCCTGCTGTTCGCGCTCGCTCGCGCCGGCGCGCTTGTTGCGGTACTGGACCACGCGCACACCGGCGGCGAGCGCCCGGTCCACCACGCCGAGCACCCGGTCGAACGCGCTGCCGACCGCGTCCGGCGTCAGCAGGTAGACCCCGGCGATCCGCGCGCGATCAGTTGGCATCGCGGCTGACCTCGTCGTCGTCATCGCCGGCCCAGAAGAGTCGGTCGGGCACGGCGACTCCGAGTCCGGCGGAGAAAGCGTGCATCAGCGCGGCGGTCGTGTACTGCGAGGCTTCCTGCACAGCCTCGGGCACATCGATCCCCTGCGCGAGGAGACCGGCGAGCCCGGCCGACAGCGTGTCGCCCGCTCCACGGAAGTGACCGCCGGCCGGCGAGGCGATGCGCGGCACCACATCGCGCCGGACCAGGCCGGTCTCGTCGAAGAGGAGGTTCACCAGCACCGCGGCGCCGGGCTCGGCATCTGAAATCAGCGCGTACTCCGCCCCGGCTTCGACCAGGTGCTGCCCGCACTCGGCCGCGGAGAAGGCCTCGGCCCTTTCGCCCGGCTCGCCGAACGCCGCGAACGCGCGCGCCTGCGACAGGTTCATCGTGACGACGGTCGTCTGCGGCAGCAGCAGTTCACGCATCGCCTCGACGAGGTCCTCGTCCTGCCACTCCTCGCCGCTCGAGTGGTCGAGCACGGGATCGAGCACGACCGGGACATCGGCGAAATCCGCGAGCACTTCGGCCACCGGCTGCACCTGCTCGGCGTCCGCCAGCGCGCCGATCTTGAAGGCCGCGACGGCCATGTTCTGCAACACGGACTTCGCCTGCACCTCGACCAGTTCGGCATCGATCGCGAGCCAGTCGTCGCCATCTTCGCGTGCGGTCGTCGCGATCGCGGTGATCACCGTGGCCGGATGGCAGCCCATGCTCGCGCACGCGAGCTGGTCGGCCTGCACGCCGCCCGCGCCAGTGGCGTCCGACAGACCGAAGGTGAGCACGACAGGGAGTGACGACATGATGGGCAATGACCGGGCGGGCGGCAGCCGATGCCGCAGGTGGCATGGTACTCACCTGCGTTGGACGCTATCGCTCCGCGCTCGCCTCGGACATCCCGGACGACGATCCAGGTTGTGTAGCGCGAAGGTGGTAGGGAAGACCTTTCGTGCCACGTTATGATGCGCCGCTAAGTACTTGATTTTAACGGCTCACTTGCCGTTCTGAAGCGATGACGACGAGCGTGGCGACGAAGACGTGGATGTGCCTGATCTGCGGCTGGATCTACGACGAGGCGGCCGGGCTGCCGGACGCAGGCGTCGCACCGGGGACAAAGTGGGAAGACCTTCCCCCCAATTGGACTTGTCCGGAATGCGGAGCCCGCAAGGAAGATTTCGAAATGGTCGAAATCTGACCCCGGAACCTAGGTTTTCTGCGCGGCTTCGCACGGTCAGGTCCGGTACAACATCACGATCGGTCGATCGAATCGTCCGCGATCTTCTGCCCACCGGGTCCGGCGCACCCGGTCACCGATAAGTGGCGGCTCGCGTGCGCGGCGGTCGTGCAACCAGGGACAGACGACATGTCCGCAGACTTCTCTGACATCCGCGGCAAGAAGGTGATGGTGATCGACGACTCGAACACCATTCGCCGCAGCGCCGAGATCTTCCTGAACCAGGCGGGATGCCAGGTCATCCTTGCGCAGGACGGCTTCGAGGCGCTCTCGAAGATCAACGACCACCAGCCCAGCATCATCTTCTGCGACATCCTGATGCCGCGGCTCGACGGCTACCAGACCTGCGCGCTGATCAAGCGCAGTCCGCGCTTCAACAAGACGCCGGTCGTGATGCTGTCGTCCAAGGATGGCCTGTTCGACCGCGCGCGCGGCCGGATGGTGGGTTCGAGCGAGTACCTGACCAAGCCGTTCACCAAGGACAGCTTGCTGACCGCGGTGCGGCAGCATTCGACGAATTGAAAGGGGCAGCACCAGCACCATGAGCGTGAAGAAGGTCTTGGTTGTAGACGATTCGCCTACGGAGCGGTTCTTCCTGACGGAACTGCTGACGAAGAACGGGTTCGCGGTCTCGGCGGCCGAGAACGCCGAGGAGGCGTTGATCAAGGTGAAGACGATGTCGCCGGACCTGATCCTGATGGACGTGGTCATGCCGGGGCTGAACGGCTTCCAGCTGACGCGCGCGCTGTCGAAGGACCCGGCGACCCAGAACATCCCGATCATCATGTGCACGAGCAAGAACCAGCAGACCGACCGCATCTGGGGCCTGCGGCAGGGTGCGCGCGACTACATCGTCAAGCCAGTGAAGCCGGACGAACTGCTCGAAAAGATCGCAGCCCTCGGCTGACCGGACACACTCATGGCCAACGGATCCGAAGTCGGCGCCAGGCAACTCGTGAAACTCCGCGAGTTCTCGACCCAGCTCGCGAAGCGGCTGAAGGATGCGCCGGACCTGTCGACGGAGCCGACGCGCCTCGCCGTGCGCGTGGGAAGCGAGAACTTCCTCGTCGAGATGGGCGTGGCGGGCGAGATCGTGCCGCTTGCGGACATTGCGCCGGTGCCATGGACCAAGCCCTGGTACCACGGCCTGGCGAACGTGCGAGGGCGGCTGATCGGCGTCGTCGACCTGCTGCAGCTGACCGGTCGCGATCCGTTGCCGACGGAACAGGCGCAGCAGATGCTCGTGCTCAGCGAGGGCCTGTCGGTCAACGCGGGCATCCTCATCACGCGCGCATTCGGCATCCGCAACCTGAAGGACCTGACGGCGCTGCCGGCTGCAGGAGAGTCGGCAGCGAACTGGGAACAGGCTCGTTACCGCGGCGCCGACGGCGTCGCGTTCACCGAGCTCGACCTGCGCGAGCTCGCGCGTTCGCCAGCGTTTGCGGCGATCGGCGTCTGAGGCGCCGGGCGACGCGATGGGCTCGAGCGCACACCACACCAACAAGCATCACCGCGGCGGACCGCGGTGACCGGATTGCGCCGGGCCGTAGCCGCGGCGGCGCGTTGATCTCGCGGCGGAGGACGAAATGGCACTGGACATGGGCGCGATGTTTGGCAAGAAGAAAGCGGGCGGCGCGGAACGCCACGGCTCGCGCTCGAGGTCGGCGCCGAAGACCGTGATGATCGAGCGCTCGGATCGCGGCGGCGCGATCGGCCTGGTGGACAGGCTCCTGTCGTTCCGGCTTCCCCTGATCGGCGACATGCCGGTCAACACGCAGGTGCAGGTGCTGCTGATCGTGCTCGGCATGTCGTTCGTTGTGGTCGTCGCGGTGATCGCGCTCGACAACCGGCTCGCGGCCAACGGCACCTTGCAGACCGAGATCGTCGGCGACACGCTGATGCACACGCAGCGCCTGGCGAAGGCGGCGCCGAACGCGGTGGTCGGCAATGCGAGCGCGTTCGTCGAACTGAAGGAAAGCCGCGACGCGATCGCGTCGAACCTCGATGCGCTGACCAATGGCGACGACCTGCGCGGCCTGTCGGCTTCCTCCCAGGAGATCCAGCCGACGCTGGGGCGCCTGACGGAACGCTGGAAGGTCAGCCAGTCGTCGGCCTCCGTGATCCTGGCGAACGAGAAGGCGCTGGTGGCGTTCGGTGACGTCGTCAGGAAGATCAACGCTTCGACGCCGCGCCTGCAGCAGCTCACGGACGAGATCGCGGGCCTGAAACTCGCCAATGGAGCGTCGGGCCGCGAGATCGCCACGGCGGGGCAGCTCGCCACGCTCACGCAGCGCCTGGGCCGCAGCGCCACCCAGATGGTGAGCGGCACCGGCTCGAACCAGGAAGTCGCGCTCACGCTCGGACGGGACATCAACCAGTTCCGCGACCTCGCGCAGGGGCTGCTGTCGGGCAGCGAATCGCAGCGACTCGGCGCGGCGACGGACGGCGAGACGCGGATGCGGCTGCAGGAGCTGCTGAAGCTCCACGGCGAACTGCAGACATCGATCGGCGGCGCGCTCGGCGGGCTGCCGGCGATCGTTCAGTCGAAGGAAGCCCAGCTCGCGATCCTGTCCGACTCCGAACAGCTGCGGCAGATGGCCACCGAACTCGGCAGCCTCTACAACAAGGAGCAGACGACGCGCCGGCTGAACTTCTTCATCATGGGCGTGTTCGCCCTTGCGGTGCTGCTGTCCGCCTTCGCCATCGTGAAGGTGCTGCTCGAGGACACGCGCAGCCGCGCGGCGGAAGCCGACGTGCAGCGGGCGCAGGCGGAGCGGCTCGAGCAGGACGCGAAGCGGACGAACGAACAGAACCAGGCGGCGATTCTGCGGCTGATGAACGAGCTGCAGGAGGTCGCGGACGGCAACCTCACGGTGCAGGCCACCGTGTCCGAGGACATCACGGGCGCGATCGCCGACTCGGTGAACTACACGGTCGAGGAGCTGCGCGGCCTCGTCGGACGCATCAACAACACGGCCGAGCAGGTGAGCAGCGCGTCCACGCAGGCGCGCGACATCGCCACGCGCCTGCTGACCGCTTCGGAAGCGCAGTCGCAGGAGATCAAGGACACCGGCGACAAGGTGCTGCGGATGGCGGCACAGATCAACGATGTTTCCAAGGGCGCCGCCGAGTCGGCCAAGGTGGCGCGCGCGTCGCTCGACGCCGCGGAGCGCGGTCAGCGCGCGGTGTTCAACCAGATCAGCGGCATGAACGAGATCCGCGAGCAGATCCAGGAGACCGCGAAGCGGATCAAGCGGCTGGGCGAGTCCTCGCAGGAGATCGGCGAGATCGTCGAGCTGATCACGGACATCACCGAGCAGACGAACGTGCTGGCCCTGAACGCGGCCATCCAGGCGGCCTCCGCCGGCGAAGCCGGCCGCGGCTTCTCGGTCGTCGCCGAGGAGGTGCAGCGCCTGGCCGACCGCTCCGCCGAAGCGGCCAAGCAGATCGGTGCGCTGGTCCGCACGATTCAGACCGACACGCAGGACGCCGTGGCCGCGATGGAAAAGAGCACCCAGGGCGTGGTCGAGGGCACCAAATTGTCCGACTCCGCCGGCAACGCGCTCGCCGACATCGGCCATGTTTCGCGGCAGCTCGCCGAACTGATCGAACGAATCGCCTCGACGACGAACGACCAGGCGCAGTCCGCGGGCGGCGTGGCGCAATCGATCGAGCGGATCCTGTCGGTGACCGAGCAGACGTCGCACGGCACGCGCCAGGCAGCGCAGTCGATCGGACAGCTCGCCACGCTCGCGCGCGAACTGAAGGCCTCCGTGGCCCGCTTCCGCGTCGGCTGAGGCACGAGGACCCGATGGCCGAGAGACACAATCCGAATCAGCTGGTCGGCGCGGCCTCGGACGTCGCGCCGCTCGCGTGGGTCATCGACGAAATCCGGACGTCGCTCGGCGAAGCAGTCAGCGGCCTCAAGGCGTTTGTCGCCAACAAGCAGGACATCGACAGCCTGCGCAATGCCCGCAACCAGGTGCACGAGGCCAACGGCGCGCTGCAACTGCTCGACCTGCGCGGCGTGGCGCTCGTCACCGACGCGATCGAGCAGCTGACGCGACAATACGAAGCCGATCCGAAGGACTGCATGCCGGCGTCCGTGCGTGCCGTGGAAACGGCGACGTCGGCCGTGATGGCGTACCTCGAGGGACTGCTGTCCGGCCGTCCCAGCCAGCCGGTCCGCCTGTTTCCGTATTACCGCGACGTGCTGCAGCTCGGCGGCGCGTCGCGCGTGCATCCGGCGGACCTCGTGTTCCCGGACCTGTCGCGCCGGCCGGCCTTTCACGAGATCGAGTCGCGCAAGTTCACCCCGGAGCAGCTGCGCGAGCGGCGCGCGCGTTTCGAACTCGGCTTGCTCGGTTTCCTGCGCAACGCCGACGACGCCGAACCACGCACGGCGATGCGCGAGGCGCTCGCCGACCTCGAGCACATGCCGCAGCGCGGCCTCGCCCGCAGCTTCTGGTGGGTCGCGCGCGGCCTGCTCGAGGCGCTCGACGCGAACGCGCTGCCGATCGACGTCGACCTGAAGCGCGTGCTCGCGCGCCTGAACCTTCAACTGCGGCGCATGATCGACGGCGCGGGCGCCGTCGCCGAGCGGCTGATGATCGACGCCCTCTACTACGTCGGCCGCGCCGAGGGCGCGCTGCCGCGCGTCGCGGCGGTCAAGCGGCTGTACGGACTCGATGCGCTGATCCCCGGCGACTTCGAGGACGCCACGCTGACCGCGGTCGACACCGACGCGCTGCACGTGCTGAAAGATGCGCTGGCCCACGCGAAGCAGGTGTGGGGCCAGGCCGTGGCCGGCGCCGCCGAGCCGGCGCAGTTCGACAAGGAGATCGAACTGGCGCGCGTGAGCGCGGGCAAGCTGCGCGCGGATGCGCTGGTGGCCACCCTCGAGGCCATCGGCCGCGCAACCAGCGGCTTCGCGCAGTTCGACCCGACGGTGCGCGAAGCGCTCGGGCTCGAGGTGGCGTCGGCCCTGCTGTTCCTGGACCTCGGCGTCGACGAGCTGCCGCAGATCGAACCGGAGTACGAAGAGCGCGTACGGCAGGTGATCGATCGCCTGGCGCTGGCACGCGAAGGGCAGTCGCTGCCCGAAGTCGGCCCGTGGATGTCGGACCTGGCGCGTCGCGCGCAGGACCGGCTGACCATGAACACCGTGGTCGCGGAAACGCAGGGCACGCTGCGCGAGATCGAACAGCGCCTCGATCGATTCTTCCGCAACCCGGCCGAGCGCTCGGATCTCGCCGGCGCCAGCGCGATGTTCGACCAGGTGTGCGGCGTGCTCTCCGTGCTGGGTTACGACGACCCGGTCACCGCGCTCCGGAACGTGCAGCAGTCGATCGCACGGTTCGCGGATCCGTCGGTGGAGCCGGAACCGGAGGAGTTCGGGCGGATCGCGCAGAACCTCGGGGCCATCGGGTTCTTCGTCGAAAGCGTCGGCCAGGATGTCGACCGGCCGCGCGGGATGTTCCACTACGACCCGGCCACGGGCGTGTTCACGGCGGACATCGGGCAGCTGCAGGTCGAGTCGGTCGAGGCGCCGGCCGATGACGAGTACAGCGCTCCCCGCCCCATCGACATGCGGCTGCCGGAGCCCAGGCGCACCGACAACGTCGAAACGGCCGTGCGCAAGAATCTGGGGGTCGCTCACCTCCACGCCCAGCGGCTGCTCGCCGTTGCCGGCGACGCCCGCGCCCTCGGCGAACTGCAGCGGCTGCTGCCGACGATTTCGAACGAGGCCGACCTGCTGGACGACAGCGCGTTGAAGACGCGCGCCGGCCGGGCGATGCAGCTGATTTCACAGTTGAAGGAAAGCCACACGCGCGAGGTGGCGAGCGAACTGGAGCAGCTGCTCGCACCGCCCAAGGCGCCTGAAACCCCGCCGCCCACGGCGCCCCTGCCGGCGTCCGAAGACGCGGCGAGCAGCGAACTGTGCGAGATCTTCGTCGAGGAAGCGGGCGAAGTGCTCGACAGCATCGTCGAGCAACTCGAGGTGCTGCGACATCGTCCGGGCGACCATTCGACGATGACCACGGTCCGCCGCGCGTTCCACACGCTGAAGGGATCGAGCCGGATGGTCGGCTTCAAGACCATCGGCGAGGGCGCCTGGGGCGTGGAGCAATGCTTCAACCTGTGGCTCGCGCAGGAGCGTCCGGCCACCGAAGACCTGATCGACCTGGCCGCGGGGGCGCAGCGCGTCATCCGTCACTGGGTCCGAATCATCGCCGCGCATCCCGAGGCGGTGCTCGACCCGTCCGCGCTGGTGCAGGCGGCACAGCGCGTGCGCGAAGGCGGCGCGTTCGAGTACGAAGGCGAACTTCCCTCGGAGGCCGGGGACGAAGTGGACCTGGAACCGGCGGCCGCCGCCGTGCCATCGGCGCCGGATGCGGTCGTCAGCGAGCCGGCGCTCGCCATTTCGCTCGACGACGTCGAGCGGGATGCCGAGGCCGCGCCGACCGTGGAGCCGACACGGGTTCCAGAAGCGGAACAAGCGCTGCAACCCGAGCCTGTGACGCTCGCCGACGAGGCCACCGTCGAATCGATCGAGCCGTTCGGGCCGGCCGTCGATGACATCAAGCGGATCGGGCCGATCGAGATCAGCCACGGCCTCTACTCGATCTTCCTGACCGAAGCGGACGAGTGCATTCGCGTGCTCGCGAACGAGATCGCCGAGTGGCGCTACGAACCGGCCCGGCCGGCGAGTGAGAGCGTGACGCGCCGCGTTCACTCGCTGTGCGGCATCTCGCGCACCGTCGGACTGACACCGGTCGTGGCGGTGATCGATCCGCTCGAAGACCTGATGCGAACGCTGTCGTCGCTGTCCGATGCGCACAAGTTCACGTTTTCGGCGACGCAGTTCGACACGCTCGAGCGCGTGATGGATCGCGTGCGCGGCATGCTTCACCACTTCGCCGCCGGCTTCTATCCGGAGGAAGCCCCGCTCGAAGCCGGTGCGGTGCAGGACCTCGTTTCCATCGTGCGGGCGCACAGCGCCCTGCACGAGGAGATCGAAGCCGGGGCCGACGGCGGGTCGATCTCGGCTGAAGTGCCCGAGCATCCCGCGCCGGTCGTCGCCGAACTGGAGTCGATGCCTGCCGTCGACGGCGACGTGCCGCCGGAAGCCGAGGCCCTTGCGGCGGACGCGGGGGGTATCGTCGCCGCCGAGGAAGCCGTCGTTGCGCAGGAAGAGGTCGCCGATGCCGTGGATGCGTCGGCGGAGTCCGTGCGGGCCGTCTCGAAGGTCCGCGACGACTTCGATCCCGAACTGCTCCAGGTCTTCCTGACCGAGGCCGCGGAGTTGCTGCCTGCCGTCGCCGCCGGACTGCGCGGCCTGGCGTCGAATCCAAACGATCGCGAACTCGCTCGCGACCTGATGCGGAAGCTGCATACGATCAAGGGCAGCGCCCGCATGGCGGGCGCCATGCGACTCGGCGAGCTGGTGCACGCGATGGAGACGCGCATGGAGGCGGCGATGCAGCGCGCCTCCGTGACGCCCGAAACGGTCGACGCGCTTCACACCGTCTACGACCGCGCCATGGTGCTGTACGACGAGCTGCAGGATCCGAACGCCGTGGCGCGCGCCCATCAACCGGAACCCGTCGACGTGGTCGAGGAGCTGCCGCGCGCGCCGGTGATCGACCTCGCGTCGGCGCGCGAGCTGACCCACGGCGCGCGCATCGAGCCGAGGCCGGAGCTGCCGGACACCGCAACGGCGGACGCGGCCGAGGCGGGAGCGCCGGCGCCGGCGGTGCCCCTGCCGATGGAAGTCAGCGCGACACTTCCGGCCGCCGCGCCGGGACCGACACCCCAGTCGACCTTCATCCGCGTGCGCGCGGATGTGCTCGACAAGCTGGTCGACCAGGCCGGCGAGGTCGCGATCGCCCGCTCGAAGCTCGAGAACGAGGTTGGCACGATCAAGAGTTCGCTCGGAGACCTGACCGAGAACATCCAGCGCCTGCGGTCGCAGCTGCGCGAAGTCGAGATGCAGGCCGATGCGCAGTTGCAGGCGCGCGGCGACCGCCTTTCACGCGACTCGGCGGATTTCGATCCGCTCGAGTTCGACCGGTATACGCGCCTGCAGGAACTGACGCGGATGCTCGCGGAGTCGGTCGAGGACGTGGCGATGGTCCAGAGCAACATGCTCAAGGGCCTGCAGTCGGCCGACGCCGACCTCGTGGCGCAGTCCCGCCTGACACGCGAACTCCAGCAGCAGCTGATGCGGGTGCGGCTGGTGCCCTTCTCGAACATTTCCGAGCGGCTCTACCGGGTTGCGCGGCAGGCATCGAAGGAGCTCGACAAGCGGGTCAACCTCGACGTGCGCGGAGCGGGCACCGAGCTCGATCGCGGCGTGCTCGAGAAGATGGCCGGCCCGTTCGAGCACCTGATCCGCAATGCGATCGTGCATGGGCTCGAGACGCCGGACGAACGTCGGGCCGCCGGGAAACCGGAGACCGGCGAGCTCGTCGTCGACGTCAAGCCGGAAGGCAACGAGATCGTCATCGTCGTGAGCGACGACGGCGCCGGGCTGAACCTGGGGCGCATCCGTGCGCGTGCGATCGAGCGCGACCTCATCGCGCCCGACCAGGAACTCGGCGATCGCGAGCTGATGGAGCTGATCTTCCAGCCGGGGTTCACGACGGTCACCGAGGTCACCGAACTCGCTGGGCGCGGCGTCGGGATGGACGTCGTACGCTCGGAACTTGCGTCGTTCGGCGGTCGTGTTGCGATCGCGAGCGAGCGGGGCCGCGGCACGCGGTTCACTCTGTTTCTCCCGATGACCCTGGCCGTCGCGCAGGTCGTGCTGGCCAAGGTCGGCACGCGCCGCTACGCCATCCCGGCGGGAATGGTCGAACAGGTGCGTCGCTACCGGCCGGCGACGCTGGTGTCGGCGCTGGGCGAGGGAATCATCGACATTTCGCCGGTCGGGCAGGTGGTGCTGCGTCCGCTCTCCCAGCTCGTCGGCGAAGAGGCGCCGCCGCACCCGAGGAAGCAGTCGCCCGTGGTCCTGCTGAAGTCGGCCGACGACCGTCTCGCCGTGGCGGTCGACGACGTGTCGAGCAGCCAGGAGGTGGTGGTCAAGAACGTCGGCGCGCAGGTCGCGCGACTCGCCGGGATTCTCGGCGCGACGATCCTCGGAAGCGGCGAGATCGTGCTGATCATCAACCCGGTCCAGTTGATCACGCGGGCGCCGGAGCCGCCGGTGCTCGCTGCCGGGGCGCAGATGCACGGCGAAGCGAAGGACGTCGAGGGCGAAGTGTCCGATTACACCGGCCTGCCCATGGAAGTCGTGCCGACCATCATGGTCGTCGACGATTCACTGACGGTGCGCCGCGTGACGCAGCGCCTGCTCGAACGGCAGGGCTACAGCGTGATGCTGGCGAAGGACGGTGTCGACGCGCTGCGGCAATTGCAGGACGTGAAGCCCGACGCGATGCTGGTCGACATCGAGATGCCGAAGATGGACGGCTACGACCTGACGCGCAACGTCCGCGGCACGCGGGCGACGGCCGACATCCCGATCATCATGATCACGTCGCGCACGGCGGAGAAGCATCGCAGCAGGGCGTTCGAACTGGGTGTCAACGAGTATCTCGGCAAGCCTTACCAGGAAGACGAGCTGCTTCGCCTGCTGAAGCAGTACTTGAAGGAGAGGGCGACCGCGTAGGCGGGTCGTCCGCGTGGGGGCCGTGATGCAGAAGCTACGGGCAGTGATGGTCGGTTGTGCGCTCCTCGCGGCGTCAGGCGCAGCCATGGCCGAACGCGCCTACGTGAAGGCGCGCGGCGAAGTGGATCTGGCGCCCTTCAAGTGCGAGGCGATCGCCGCGAACAACAGCCCCAACGTGCGACGGATCTGCTACGACGCGAATCGCCAGTACGTCCTCGTGAGCCTGAGCGGCGTCTGGTACCACTATTGCGGCGTTCCTCCGGCCACGGTCAGCGAATGGCGCAGGTCCGCTTCGAAGGGTCGCTTCTACAACGACCACATCCGCAGCGGTTTCGATTGCGTGCCCGCCGAAGGCGCAGCGGCGCCGGCGGCCGCACCTGTCCAGGCTCCGGGCGCTCGATAGATCTGAAGTCCCGATAAGTCATCGGGGTCGACAGAGTCTCTTGCGCGTCGACCGCGCTGCGGGGCGCGAGGTGGTTCCCCTGTCTTCTCGCGAGTCTCCTGCGCGCCGAGCGCGCTG
>CAYGXL010000010.1:0-37535 GCA_964353935.1 uncultured Burkholderiaceae bacterium
GGTTCGAGGAGGCGGTGGCCGGGCGCTACCAAGGACCCGAGATGCGGCTGGCCGGGCCGTTGATCGAGCTCCAGGCCAGGTGGTCGGTGGTGCCGACGCGCGACGCGCTGGTCGTCGAGTCGATGCGTTCCCGGGAAGGACGGCACCTCTTCGTCTACCCGTTCGCCGGTCGCCACGTGCACATGGGACTGGCGGCGCTGCTCGCCTGCCGGATCGGGCAGGCCACGCCGTCGACCTTCTCGATCGCGATCAACGACTACGGCTTCGAGCTGCTCTCGCCGGTCGACATCGATTGGATGGGCGCGTGGCAGCGCCGCCGTGACGCGCTGCTCTCCGAGGAAGGCCTGCTCGACGACGTGCTGGCCAGCCTGAACGCCGGCGAACTCGCGCAGCGCCGGTTCCGCGAGGTGGCTCGGGTGTCGGGACTGATCTTCCAGGGCTATCCCGGGGCTCCGAAGTCGGTGAAGCAGTTGCAGGCGAGCTCGAGCCTGTTCTACGAGGTGTTCCGCAAGCACGACGCGGGCAACAGGCTGCTGGCGCAGGCCGAGCGCGAGGTCCTGGAGCAGGAGCTCGAGCTCGGGCGGCTGAGGCAGTCGCTCGGCCGCATGCGGCGCCAGGAGGTGCACTACCGTCTGCTGTCGCGGCCGACGCCGTTCGCGTTTCCGCTGATGGTGGAGCGCTTCCGCGAGCAGGTGACGACCGAACAGCTAAGCGCGCGGATCGAGCGGATGCTGGCGGATCTGGAGCGGGCGGCGGCGGGATGAATCCGTTCTTCCGACAGACACAAGATGTAGTGCTTTCCGAGGAGAAATTCCAAAATCTTGTGCACCCTTCGTAGGCGCTCTCGCCGCTGCGCGCCGACTTCCAGAGGGAAAACGCGTTGCGAACACGCAATTTCCCTCTGAAAAAGTGCTTTTTCCCTCTTGTATTTGGTCCGGGTTGGCTTAGGATCGCGACCACGCAACGAGAGCGCTCTCCGCGGTTTTCATTCGAGAACGCTGTCGCTGTGGCACCTGAACTTCTCTAGGAGAAATATCGATGGCAACGAAGAAGGCGAAGAAAGCGGCGAAGAAGGCTCCGGCCAAGAAGGCCCCGGCCAAGAAAGTAGCGAAGAAGGCCGCCAAGAAAGCGGCGCCGAAGAAGGTTGCAGCCAAGAAGGTTGCGAAGAAGGTCGCCAAGCCCAAGGTCAAGCGCAAGCCGAACGCCGCGTTCATGCGCCCGCTGACGCCGAGCGCCACGCTCGCCGCCATCATCGGCTCCGCGCCGATGCCGCGCACCGAAGTGACCAGCAAGATCTGGGCTTACATCAAGAAGAACAAGCTGCAGGACGCCGTGAACCGTCGCATGATCAATGCCGACGACAAGCTGAAGGCGCTGTTCGGCAAGGCCCAGGCCTCGATGTTCGAGCTGACGAAGTTCGTCAGCAAGCACCTGAAGTAACCGGCGCGAGGCGAGCCGCCTCGACGCTTGCATCACGAATCGCCCGGCGCCTCGCGGCCCCGGGCGATTTTCATTCATCGCCCGGAGCCGCGCGGCCCCGCGCGAAATCTCATCTCAATGCGGTCCCGAGGAGCCCGGCGACGCCAATGCGGTTGCTGGAGTGCGGCACCGTGTCGGTGCTGACGAGTTCCCGGATGCCGGCGGCGGCGAGTCGAGCCTCGGCGCCGGCGTCCAGCAAGGCGTGCGTGACGGCGGCGTCGACGAGCGCGGCCCCCGCCGCGAGCACCCGCCGGGCGCATTCGATCAGCGTGCCGCCGGTGCTCGCGACGTCGTCGATCAGGACGACGTGGCGCCCGCTCAGGGCCACGGCGGGCAGCTCGATGCGGACGTCGTGGTCGCCGCTGCGTTTCTTCGTGCACACAGCGCAGTCGAGCTGATCGCCGGCCGCCACCTTCACCCACTGCTCCGATTCCGAGTCCGGCCCCAGCAGCAGCGGCCGCGGCGTCCGGGCGGCGAAGTGCGCGCCGATCAGCGGCGCCGCGCTGAGTGCGACCGACCGCCGCGCGGGCACCGCCTCCTCCAGCAAGGCGACCCGGTGAAGATGCGGATCGACCGTGAAGACCGCGTCGAAGCGCTCGGCGAGCAGCCGGCCGACGATCAACTGGCTCACCGCTTCCCCCGGATGGAAGGCCTTGTCCTGCCGCATGTAGGCGAGATAGGGCGCCACGAGCGCCAGGTGCCGGACGCCGAGCGCGCGGGCCGCGTCGGCAAGCAGGACGAGTTCGACGAGTTTCTCGTTGGGATGGTGCAGCGACCTCAGCACGACCACGCTCGCAGGCAGCGGCGTCGGCAACGTCAGTTTCAGTTCGCCGTCGGGAAATCGGTGGCGATGCACCAGGCGCGGTTCGAGGCCGGCCGCCTGGGCGAGGGAGCCGGCAAACGGCGCTTCGTCGTCGAAGTGCAGCAGCATCTCAGAACTCCGAGAACTCGCGCGGCGGCTCGCCGGGCTCTCCGATCGTGTAGCCGCTGTCGTGGGCCGACCACTCCCGCGCGAACGCGAGGTCGGAGCCGTACTCCGCGTGAACGCGATACAGCGGATCGCCGCGGCTGACCGCGTCGCCCATCTTCCTGAACAGGTCGACGCCGGCGCCGCGCACCTTCGGCGCGCCGGACATTCGCGCGAGCCGGCTCAGCCGCAGGTTGTCGATGGCGGTCACGACGCCGTCGCGATCGGCCGTGACTTCGAACGCCTTCGACGCCAGCCCGGGCCGATCGGGGTCGAACGGCCGCCGGCCCTGCGCATCGATGATTGCCTCCATCTTCGCCAACGCGCGGCCGGAATCGAGGATGTCGCGCGCGAGGCCGAATCCCTCGCCGCCGCGCACGTCGAGGTCGAACTCGAGGACGCGGCCCGCGAGCCGCAGGGCCTTCTGCCGCAGGTCCATCGGAGCCCGCGGATCGCCGCGCAGCACGCGCATCACGTCGCGCGCTTCCAGCGCGGGTCCGATCCCATAGCCGACCGGCTGGCGGCCGTCCGTGATGACGGCGTCGAGCGTCAGGTGCAGGCGCTCGGCCACGAATTCGAACAGCTTCTTCAGCCGCTGCGCCGCCGGCATCGAGCGCACCTTTGCCGTCGGGCCGAGCGGAATGTCGAGGACGAGGTGCGTGGACCCCGCGGCGATCTTCTTCGACAGGATCGAGGCCACCATCTGGCCCGGCGAGTCGAGCGACAGCGGGCGCTCGACGGAGATCAGCACGTCGTCGGCGGGCGACAGGTCGGCCGAGGCGCCCCACGCCAGGCAGCCGCGCAGCTCGCGCACGATCTCCTCCAGTCGCGCGAACGGCAGCTCGACGTCGGCCAGGCATTCCATCGTGTCGGCCGTCCCGGCGGGCGACGTGATTGCGCGGGACGAGGTCTTGGGGATCAGCATCCCGTGCGCGGCGACGATCGGCACGATCAGCATCGAGGTGCGATTCCCGGGAATGCCGCCGATGCTGTGCTTGTCGACGACCGGCTTCTCGTGCCAGTCGAGCCGGCGGCCGGCGGCGGTCATCGCCTCGGTCAGGTACAGCACTTCCTCGCGGTCGAGGTCGAAGTGGCCGGTCGACACGACGAAGGCCGCAAGTTCGATCTTGCTGTAGCGGTGCTGCGCGATGTCGCTGATCACCGCGTGATAGTCGGCGCGGCTGAGCCGCTCGCCTTCGACCTTGCGTCGCCACGCCGAGGTCGACGCAGGCGCGGGCGCGTGGTCGACGCGCACCGGGGTGCCGGCCTCGGCGCCGAGTTGCGCGAAGGCTTCCTCCGACAGCCCGAGCTCGTGCTCGGCCACGATGCCCGGATCGTCGACGATGTTCAGCGAGGCGAGGATCGAGCGGCCGTTGGCCGCCACCTCGATCTTGGCCAGCGCCTGGAAACCTTCGCTGAGGTAGAGCGGGCAGCGACGGTGCAGGTAGGCGACGTTCTCGCGGTAGGTGTCGATGCCGACCCGCCGGACGGCCAGCGCCGACGCGGCGCCCGTGTCTTCAGATTTCATACGACTGCGGCGCGGCGATCGTGGTCGGCCAGCGCAGTTCCTTCGCGATCCGCGCCGAGAGCGCGTGCGACGCCTCCGGTTCGCCGTGCACGATGTAGGTCATCTTCGGCTTGCGGTGTGCGCCCGCGAGCCAGCCGATCAGGCCGTCCTGCCCGGCGTGCGCCGACAAGCCGCCGATGGTGTGCACGCTTGCGTTCACCGGAACGGAGTCGTTGAACAGCCGTACCGCGCGGGCTCCGTCCACCAACCGGCGGCCCAGTGTGCCGGCCGCCTGGAAACCGATGATGACCACCCCGCACTCGCGGCGCGGCAGGTTGTGGCGCAGGTGATGCCGCACGCGGCCGGCCTCGCACATGCCGCTCGCCGCGACGATCACGGCGCCTTGCCGGATCGAGTTCAGGAACATCGAGTCGTCGACGCTCTCGGTGAAGCGCAGCGTGAACGGCAGCTTGCGCGCGCGCTCGGCCTGGTGGAATGCGTGCGCGAGTTCGTCCAGCGCCTCGAGGTGCCGGAACGTGACGGCGCTCGCCTGCGACGCCAGCGGCGAGTCGACGAACACCAGCGGAACGCGCAGCCGCCCGGACTGCGTCAGCCGGTACAGCAGCACGAGGAACTCCTGGGTTCGCCCGAGCGCGAAGGCCGGGACGATCACGTTGCCGCGGCGCACGTGCAGGATGTCGTCCATGACGGCGACCAGTTCGTCCTCGGTCTCCGCCAGCGAGCGGTGATTGCGGTCGCCGTAGGTCGACTCCATCACGAGGACGTCCGCATCGACGAGCGGCGCGCGATCGCGGACCACCAGCGGAGAGGCTTCGCCGATGTCGCCCGACACGACCAGCTTGCGCTCGCGCGTGCCGTCGCGCACGCGGATCTCGGCAAAGGCGGCGCCCACGATGTGGCCGGCGCTGCGGAAGGTCACCGACACGGACGGCTTCGGCCTGAACTCGACGTCGTAAGGCACGCCGTTCAGGCGCAGCGCGAGGGCGTCGACGTCGTCGGCCGAGTACAGCGGCGCGTCGGTGGTCGACCGCCGTCCCCGATAGGGCGCGCTGCGGGCGCCGACCGCCTGCACGTGGGCGCTGTCCTTGAGCATCACGGGGACGAGGTCGGCCGTCGGCTTGGTGCAGTAGACCTGCGGACCGCCGGGCGCGGAAAAGCGCGGCAGCAGGCCGCAGTGGTCGATGTGCGCGTGGGTCAGCAGGATGAAGTCGAGCCGGCCGAGATCGCGGCCGAACGCCACCCGATTGCGCGCGGCCGCTTCGCGGCCGCCCTGGAACATGCCGCAGTCGACCAGGAAGCGGACACTGTCCGCCTCCACCAGCAGGCAGGATCCGGTCACCTCTCCGGCCGCACCGAAGAACGTCAGGCGCATGTCTCCACTCCGGGGTCTGCAGCGACGATTCCAGTCTAGCCGTGCGACCCCGCCCGCATTGACCTGGCCGGGCGCGCGGTCGCTCGATCGGTATCCTTCCTTGCGCTATGGCAAGCATCGTCCTGTCGACGCTCAACTCGCGCTACTCGCACGCGGCGCTCGGATTGCGCTACCTGCGCGCGAACCTCGGCGCGTTGCGCGACGACAGCGTGATCCGGGAGTTCGTGGTGCGAACCCCGGCGCCGGCGATCGTCGACGCGCTGCTGGCCGAACGACCCCGCATCGTCGGCTTCGGCGTCTACATCTGGAACGTGCTGCAGACCGCGGAGGTGATCCGGCAGCTGAAGGCGCGCGAGCCGGGCATCGTCGTGGTCATCGGCGGGCCGGAAGTGAGCCACGAAGTCGAGGCGCAGGAGATCTGCCGGCTCGCCGACCACGTCGTCACCGGATGGGGCGACGTGACGTTCGCGCGGCTGGCCGCGGCCCTGCTGCATGGCCCGCGGCCATTGAACCGGGTGCACGCCGGCGAGCAGCCGCCGCTGGAACACCTGGCGCTTCCGTACGGTGAGTACACCGATGCGGATCTGGCGAACCGGACCGTCTACGTCGAGGCATCGCGCGGCTGTCCGTTCAAATGCGAGTTCTGCCTGTCCGCCCTGGACAGGACCGCGTGGCCCTTTCCGCTCGAGCCGCTGCTGGCCGAGCTGGCGCACCTCTACGCGCGCGGCGCGCGTCACTTCAAGTTCGTCGACCGCACGTTCAACCTCAAGGTGGCGACCTCGGTGCGCATCCTCGAGTTCTTCCTCGGGCTGATCGCGGCGCGTCCCGACGACCCCCCGTTCCTGCACTTCGAACTGATTCCGGATCACCTGCCCGTGGCGTTGAAGGCGCCGATCACGCGCTTTCCGCCCGGCACGCTGCAGTTCGAGATCGGCATCCAGACCTTCGACGTCGCAACGCAGCGACGGATCTCCCGGCGGCAGGACAACGCCGCCGCCGAAGCCAACGTCCTCTGGCTCCGCGAGAACACGAATGCGCACCTGCACGTCGACCTGATCGCCGGCCTGCCGGGCGAAGACCTGGCGTCGATCGCCGCCGGCTTCGATCGGCTGGTCGCGCTGAAGCCGCACGAGATCCAGGTGGGACTGCTGAAGCGGCTGCGAGGCGCGCCGATCGCGCGGCACACCGCGGAGTTCGGCATGGTCTACGACACGGCTCCGCCGTACCAGGTGATGCTGACCGGCGCGCTCGACGCGGAGACGGTGCAGCGTCTCGTGCGCTTCGCGCGGTACTGGGATCTCGTCGCAAATTCGGGGCGCTTTGCGAACACGCTGCCGCTGGTGCTGGCCGATGCGCCGTTCTGGCGCTTCATGGAGTTCGCCGACTGGCTGCACGGCGCATGCGGGCGGACGCATGCGATCCCGGCCGAGCGTCTGTATGAGCTGGTGCACCGCTGGCTGGTGGAGAAGGGATGCGACCCGCGCGACGCGACGGCGGTGCTGGCCGGCGACTACCGTCGTTCCGGTGCGCGCGGCCGGCTGGCACTCGGCGACGTGCGCGTCTTCGCGCCCGCGCTTCGCGGCCGGCGCCGTCTGGCGTCACGCCAGTCACGCCATCTCGCCCCTTGAACCGCGCGACTCGCAGGATTCGCCGTCGCGGCGTCGGCGCGCGGCGTGAGCGCGCCGACGGCTTGCATGCGGCTGGGGCTGCCTTGCCGGGACGAGCGAGGCGGGCCCGGCGGCCCGGGCACTGAACAGCCGTTCAGTGGAGCGTCAGGCGTGCGCCCAGCGCGAGTGGCGCGGCAGGGTCGTCTGCAGGAACGCCATCTGGTCGGCGAGGATCCGGCGATTGCTGAGGATGAAGCCTTCGCTGCGGCACACCGCGTACGGCACGTACAGCAGCGGCATGTTCGCCTCCTCCGGGCGACGGCTGCCCTTGCGCGTGTTGCACGAGCGGCAGGCAGTGACGACGTTGGTCCACTGGTGGCGGCCGCCGCGCGATACGGGATGGATGTGTTCGACGGTGAGCTCGCCCTCGGGGAAGGGGTCGCCGCAGTACGCGCACACGTGGCGGTCGCGAACGAACAGGCGGTGCTTGGTGAGTCCGACGTGCGCGTGGCCGAACGGGATGCGGTGCCGTCCACGGATCATCACGATCGAACTGGTGATCAGCTCGGATCGGTTGCCGGTGGCTTCCTGGATGCCGCCGGTCATGCCGAAGAGGTTCTCGCCGAGTTCGGTCAGCACCTTGCCGGCCGCGTAGTAACGCGCAGCACGTTGCATCAACGCCCAGCGGACCGGCTGGCCATGGGAGTCGATGATCAGGATCTTTGGTGTGAACTCCGAGGCGTGCACCATGGCGACGGGATTGTGCCACGGTGGAACTGGTTCGTATCAGTCGCGCCTCGCCAGCGTCAGTTCCCCCGTGTTGGACTCCATCCGGCATCGAACGGCACCTGGCGGCCGTCGTCGAGTTGCACCACCGAGCAGGGGACCGGCTCCGCCCGCAGCACCATTACTCGCCCGCGGGCGCCGCTCGCACGGTGGCGGACCACGTCTCCATCGTGCAGGCCCTGGCGCGCGAGGTCGCGCAACTGCGCAAGCACGTCGCGATCGTGCGAGATGCGATCGAGCTTGTCCTGCAGGGAGAGCGGCGAGTTGCCGCCGCGCGTGTCAGTCATGGCCGGGGCGTCCATCGAATCCATCGATTGTCCGGCGCCCTCGCGGCAGGGGAAATTCGGTCTAACCCGCTAGGGGATTCCGCAGTGGGCCGGCCATTGACAGAAGCCGCTAGTCGTTGCGGCCGCCGCCATTCCGGATGGCCCATGGATCCATGCCGGTCTCCGTCCGCTTCACCACGCCGGCCGGATCGAAGTAGATGAACATGGCGGCCTTGAACCCGCCGTGCGTGAAGTAGCGGTACATGAACGCCGTCTCGTTCGACAGCCGGTAGTGGAAAGTGTCGGCCGGGCGCCCGAAATCGCGCAGCACGTCCGCCTGCGTGTCCTTGCCCGACCGCACTCGCGTGAAGCTCTCGTCCGTCATCATCTGCTCGACGATCCTCAGGCGGCCCTGCGCATCGAAGTCCGCGTTCACCACGGATTGGTTGAAGGGCTGGCCCGAGTACTGCAGCCGCGTGCCGCCGTCGGGCAGCTTCACTTCGGCCGTGGGCCGTCCGAACGCCGAGCGCGCCTCGTCGATGGAGGTTCCCGGCTTCATCGACAGTGGCGTGGCGCAGGCGACCAGGAAGAGCGCCAGGGCCGCCGGGATGAATCGTTTCAGCATTGCATCTCCTTCCGTGTCCCTGCCAGTGCGTAGCCGTTGGAGAATCCTACGATGGAATTGGTTCGACATCGCTCAGGACGGGCCGTCCCGCCCGAGCGGTACGATTTTCCTCCAATGAAGATCCTGCCGCTTCTGCTCCTGCTGTTCGCCGCCCCCGCCCCCGGCCCCGCACTCGGAGCGGACGATGCGGGCCCGTACGCGTTCACGTTGTCAGGCAAGGCGTTCGACGAGCGCTGCCTGACACTCGCCGCGGGCGAGTCGATCCGGTATCGCTTCCGCGCCTCCGCGCCGGTCGACTTCAACATCCATTACCACCGCGGCAACGAGATCGCGTTTTCGGTAAAGCGGCCCGCGGTTCGTGAGGTCGACGCGACGTTCCAGGCGAAGAAGGCGGACGGCTACTGCCTCATGTGGGATCACGCGGGCGAGGGCGTGGCCAAGGTGGAGGGCAGCATCGAGCGCGTGCCGCGGCGCTGACCGTCGAGGGGCATCGCACTTGCACCTTTTGGCGGCCCGCTCCTGAGTCGGGTCAACGCGCAGGTGAAGGAGCGCGAGTGGTTCATGCACCCCCTCGCGGTGCGGCAGTTCCCCATCGCCATGTGCTCGGCGCCGGACCTGCGACCCGCCGGCCGCTCTAGCGGAGTCGGCGCGCGGATAGCTCCAGATGAACCGACCCGCGCACCGGCAGGTCGAGATCGCGCGTCTCATTGGCCGTCGTCCACGGCAGCGGCAGGTTGTCGGGCAGCACCGTCACGTGATGGCGGCCCGCCACCACCGCCGGGAACTCGAAGCGCCCCTGGCCATCCGTGCGGGCGGAGAAACGGCCGTCAAGCAGGACGGTGACGTTCGCGGCGCCGGTCTCTCCGGCCTCGAAGCGCCCGTCGTCGTTTGCGTCCAGGAAAACGACCCCGGTGATGCGACCGATGCCCGCCGTCGCAGGCCCCCCGAGCGCCATCGTCGGCGTCCCGGCGCGCGTGTCAAAGCGCAGCGTCAGGAAGACACCGCGGTCCTGCAGTTTCTCCAGTGTCGGCTGCGGCAGTGCGATCGGCGAGCTCACCACGATCGGTACGGCTCCGTCGGTCCGGTTTTCGTAGTACCCGACCGTCAACAGAAAGTCGCGTGCGAAACGCCAGCTCAGGCCGACGTTCGCGTACGTCGCCCCCGGATCCTGGTCGCCGTTACCGCTCGTCCACGAGACGTTGCCGTCGATGCTCAAGTTCGCAGCGATGTCGCCGCCGCCGACGGCCTGCAGGCGAAGCCGGGTGCTCTGCCCGGTGGCGTCGCTCAGCCGGCCGATCGCCGCCGCCGTCGACAACCGCGTGCTCGCCGGCATGTTCCATGTCTGGTCGTACTTCAGCTGCCGATCGCGCCTGCCCGTGCTTTCGGCGGCGTCGACCTGCAGGCGACCGATGCCCCACGGATGGTTGCGTTCAGCGAACGCATACGCCGACCACGAGTCATCGTCCGAATGCAGCCAGTTGATGCCGGCTCCTGCCCCGAGGTCGCGGTTGAACTGGTAGCGCGCGCTGCCGGTCATGAACGCGGTGCTGGACTTTCCTTCGGTGACCGGCTTGATCAGGTCCACGCCTCCGTCGACAAGCCACTGGCGCGTTCGGTAGCTTCCGCGGTAGTAGGCACCCTGCATGTCGCTCGCGATGCTTTGGTTGCCCCAATAGAGCTCCGGGTCGATGTAGAAGGCCCCGAAGCTGTGCAGGGTCCGCCCGTCGACGATACTGGCATCGACCCAGCCGCCGTGCCGCGAATCGCCGCCAAACGAAGAGCCGCTGACCACATTGCCCTGCACGCGGGCGTCGCGGCCCTCCCAAGCGGTCGCGCCGAACACCGTGCGAGAGTCGAACGAATCGGGCTGCCGAAAGAAGCCGACCAGCTCGGTGTTACGGGCTTCGATCCACTGTAGTGCCCCTGTCCAGCCCGGTCCGATCGCACCGTTGAATCCGGCGGTCATCACGCTGCCGCCCAAGCGCTCGAAGCGCGGCACCCGAATGCCGGAGAAGAAGCCGGGTTCCCCGGCGGCGGCGGTCAGCCGGGCGCCGTCCGATGTCTGCCACTCCGTGCTGGCGCCGAGCAGCGGTGCGCTCGGTAGCACGAAGCGCGGCTGCGTCCAGGCCAGGTGGACGGCCGTCGTATTGACCGAGCCCAGACCATTGGTGGCGCGCAAGCCGCCGTTGAAAGGGACGTCGCGCTGCCATAGGACCGCCGTCCCGCCTTCGTTCTGCAACGTTCCGTCGAGCGTGAAGAAACCGTGCGCTGGAGTCGCGAGATATCCGCCCAGGCCCACGCCGTTCTCCGTGACCGACCGGCTGTTGCTGTCCAGGCGCGTCGCGAACAGCTCGACCCGTAGCGCACGCGGCCAGCCGGCCCCGCTGCGCAGGCCCGCCATTTCGTCATGGATGTCCGGCAGCAGTTGGCCGTCGGCGATCAGCCGGTCCTCGTAGGGCGGAGGATCGGCTTCGCGCGGCCCGTTGCGTTTGCCGTTTGGCCTGGCGCCACCGTTCTGCCCGGCCTCCGGTCCGGTGCCACCGCCGCTACCCGCCGTGGATGGCTGCGCGCCCGCCAGGGCCGGCAAAGCGACCGCGGCGAGCAGCAGCAGGCGAGCGGTGAGCCGAAAGGCGGGCACCGCCTCAGTCGAACCGCCGGTCGAAATCGACGCGGCCGTTGTCCCACTCGACCTGGCCACGCACGGTGATCGGGAACGCCACGCCCGATCCATCCTCGCGCGCCGCGGCAGGTGCCAGCGCAATCGTTCGCGTTTCGCCGGGAAGGATCGGAAACGAAGACGGGGTGAACTCGAACTCTCGCCCCTTGGCGTCGGTTCCCGACAGGAAGCCGCTCAGACGCCCGTGCGCGTTGCCGATGTTGCGCACGCGCAGCGCGGGCACGCGCTGGCCGTTCACGTCGACCGTGGTCGGCTCGACGATCTCCAGTTGCGGCCGCGCGTCGCCGACTGCGACGTAGACGATCACTCCGAGCCGGCCGGTCACGGGGATCAGCAGGCCGGACGACTGCGCCTTGACCGGGTCCTCGCCTTCGATCAGTAATGCGAACCGGCACTCGCCAGCGGGAGCGTCGGCCGGCACCGCGATTTCGAACCGATAGCGCTGCCGGCCCGACGGGGGCACCTGGACCTGCCCGCGCTCGATCGCGACCCATGGGCGGCAGCTGCCGGCACGCAGGTCGTCGTGAAACGTGACAGACGCGTCGGCGCCGAGCGACCAGTCGGCGGTCTTGACGCGGTAGCGCCCGACCGCGCTGTCCGCATTGATGATCTCGACGATCTCGCGCGCGACCTGTCCAGGCTTCATGCGGAGTTCGAATCGCGGCGGTGACGCCATCGCGGCGAAGCCCTGTGCGAGCGCGCTCGCCGCCGGCAGGAGGCCGAGCAGGAAGATGCCTATCGGAAGGAAGGGGAGGCGGTTGCCCATGTCAGTCGACGTCGATCTCGAAGTGGAAGTTGAGGCGGTGGCTGTTGCCGAGCTGCGTGCCGTCCGTTTCGAGCTTCAGCAGCAGCACTTCCTCCAGACGCGGCATCGTGATGGCGCCCGAATAGACAAGCGTTCGCTGCCCAGCGACGAGTTGGCCGGGCAGCAGCCGCCCTTGAGTGGTCCAGGCCGCGCGCACCGGGCCGACCGGCTGCTCGGGCAGAACTAGGAACAGGCGCCCCTGCCGCCCGAGCCACGGCGCGAGGTTCAGCCGAACCTGCACGTTGACCACCCCCTCCATCGTGTTGTCGGTCTGTCGCGACGGCGCGACCTGGCGCCACCGCATCAGGGTCGACGATTCGAGCGGAACGCTGCCGCTGTCGTCAACCCGGAAGGTCGCGGCGCCGACGTCGGCGGCGAGTACGACGGCGAGGATGACAAGGACGGCAAGCCGGCTCATGGCGCCGTCAGCGTGTAGGTGACCCTGCCCGTGTAGGTGCCCGCCGGCACCACGGCCTCGTTGCGGTAGGAAAACGTGTGGCAGCTCTCCGCCCACTGGTTGCGCACGATCGTTCCGATCGACTGCGTGCCGCCCGTGAAGGCGCCGGCCGCGAACGGCTGCGCCCCGGTGTCCCCGTTGCCTGAACTTGTCCACTGGATCTGAGAGAACGGAATGGTGTCCCCGGTGCCGTTCACGAGGTCGGCCGGTGCGGTTGCCGTCAGTGTTGCGGAAGCAGCATTGGCAGTGCTGGTGCGCCGGTAGAACCCGCCGATGTACAACTGCGCGGGTGCGTTGCAGAAAACGAAGTTGTCGTAGAAGCTGTTCGACGCCGTGCTATTGGTCGTCATCGTCTGCGCCGCTCCGCTGCCGACCTGGGCGGCCGGAACAGTTACTGACACGACGTTGATGGTGGGGTTGGTGCCCGGCGAGCCGCCGGAGCTCAAGAGCCCGTTGAACGCGCCGACGCCGACCTGCAGATAGATGGTCCGCGGGCTGGCGGCGCTGATGTTGACCGTGAACGCGTCGGCGTCCCAGCTGCCAAGCAGCAGCGCGCCGGCGACTGCCAGCGCGCCGCGGTTCTGTATCGTGGTTCGCATGCCGTCCCCCCGCCGAAGCCAACGGGTGCCGCGGCTGCGCCGGCACCCGTTGCTCATGTGCTTACGGCACCGATGCCGTGTAGGTGATCTGGCCCGTGTACGACCCGGCCGCAACGACTGTGGAGTTCGCGTAGGCGTAGGTCCAGTCGCCGGCCGCGATGTTGACGACCTTGTTCGTGGCGTTCAGCACGACGTTACCGGGGACTGCCGGGTGGGCGGGAGCGCCTCCGGCCGCCGTCACGGTGATCTGGGTCCACGGAATCGTGTCGGTTCCGCTGAGCAAGTTCGCAGCGCCTGGGGTCGCGCTCAGCGTGATGTTCCCGTTGTTGCCGGACACGCGCACGCTCACCTTGCCGCCGGTGAGGTCGCCTCCGGTGCCGGCCTGCGCTACGTTGTTGCCAACGTCGGCAGCTGCGGGGCTAAAGGCGATCGTGTTGATCGTAGCACCGGCGCTGCCCACCCGGAGCGAGACGAACTTCGGGATCGTGATCGTGAAGTCGACGCGGGCCGACGTCGTCAGGGGGGCGGTGTTGCCGGTGTTGAACGTGGACTCCGCATGCGCGGTCAGCGGCATCGTCGAGGCCAGCAGGATCGCCGCGGTAGCGAGGCGAAGAGAGAGCTTCATGTTCAGGTGTTCCCTGTAAAAATCGTTGGCCCGTTGGTCGCGGGCGGTCGAATACTACGGGGGAGGAGCGTAGCCACTGGACGGGATACCTAAGCCGACGATATGAGCCGCCGAACTGGGCAAAATTGACCAGCTGGCCGGCCCGCACGGCGCCAAATAGGCTACGGCCGGTATGCGACCGCTAACTACCGCGGAGCGCGGAGAACTCGAGGAGGGAAGTACGGCTTCTTGAGTGCCCGGCCCTGGCCGAGCACGAACCCGGCCTGGCGGCCGAGCCTGAGCTGCTCCTCGCGCTCGATGCCTGCGAGCACGAAGGTTTCACGCGTCAGCCCGAGCGCGCTGACCTCGCGGGACAGCTCCTGCCAGAGTTCCTCGCGCGCGCTGATCGGGGCGAGCATCTTGGCAAAGTCGGGCGCAATGAAATCGATGGCCGAAATTTCCATGCTGGGCCGGGGTTCACCGAAGCGGTAGCCGACCGCGATCTGGTAGCTGCGCAGCAGGTCGATGAACTCGCGAACCCGGTATGGCCAGCGCAGGCGCTCCATCGAGCCGCGCAACAGCACCGAGAGGCGATGGGCCGTCAGCCGGTGCGTTTCCAGCGTCTTGGCGAGGCTCTCCAGCGAGCGCTCGATCGAGCCGAACGAAATCGTCACGGCGATCCGCTCGACCCGCTCGTGTTCCAGCATCGAGAACGCGTGTTCCATGGCCGCAAGCTGGATCTGCGATCGAAGCGACCGGTCGGGCTCGAAGTCCGCCGTCCATACGTACAACTCGTCGAACCAGCGCTGTGAACCGACCAGCGAGCGGGTCGGCCATACCAGCGCGCGGACCCGCGAGCCGAAGCGGCTCAGGGAGTCCACGGTGGGATCGAGTTCTACCTGGTGGGTGCCCAGTTCCGGGCGGTATTCGCTGTTCGCCATCATCGCTGCCGCGGCGCCATCGCCGCACCTCGATTGTCCGGGAAATGGGCGCCGTCAGGAAGCGGTCATCCGTGGGGAAGCGATGGCGGCGGATACGGAGGGCGGACGGCGAGTCCCTGCCCGAGCTCGAATCCGGCCAGCGCGGCCATCCTTGCCTGCTCGACTTCCTGGACGCCGCCGATGATGGTGGTCTGCGTATCGAGCCCCACGGCACGGACCTCGGCAGCGAGGTCGATCCACGCCTCCTCTCGATTGGCCGTGGTGGCGAGCACCTTGGCGAACTCGGGCCGCACGAGCTCGATGCCCCGGAGTTCCATGCCGACCCGCGGCGCCGAGACGCGGTATCCCACGTGATAGCCGAGGCCACGCAGCATCTCCGCGAACCCGCGCAGGCGATACCGCGATCGCAGGCGGTCCGGGGCGCCGCGCAGCATCACATAGGCTCGGTGCGCAAGCAGGACGTTCTGCTCGAACAGCGCGTTCAGCGGGTCGAGGGCGCGTTCCACCGTCCCGAAGGAGATGGTGACGCCTACCTGCTCGACGAGGTCGTACTCGAGCCACTTGAAGGTGTCGCGCAGCGCGTTGATCTGGATCCGGGCCCGTTGCGTGACGGTCGGCGCCGCGCCCTCGGTCCAGACGTAGAGTTCGTCGAACCAGCGCACCCCGCCGGCAAAGGCGCGCGTCGGCCACAGCGTGGCGCGAATCGAACCACCAAAGCGGCCCGCGCCCTCGCTTGTCCTCGATTTCAAGGCGCCCTGCGGTGTCACCTGGCGGCCCGCTTTCGTCCGTGCTTCATTCAGTTACCGCCGCGACGATAGCCGCACTGCATCGGCGTGCCGTGCTCCGGCCGGGCCTTTCGTGGTTCATGTGCGGCGAGCCTGTCCGTAGGTACTGAAGCGCTCGAGCACGCGCGCCATTTCAGCGTGATCGAGCAGCCGCGGCTCGCCGAGCGCGCGCACGATCACGTACGTCCGCGCCAGGTTTTCCACCTCCACGGCAAGCGCCAGCGCGGTGTCGAGCGAGGCGCCGCACGCGATGACGCCGTGGTGCGCGAGCAGGCACGCCTTGCGATCCCGCAGGGCGGCGAGCGCATTGTCGGCGAGCGCCTGCGTCCCGAAGGTCGCGTAATCGGAGCAGCGGATGTCGTGTCCCCCGGCCACCGCGACCATGTAATGAAAGGCCGGAATGCCGAGGCCCTGGCAGGCGAGCGCGGTTGCATGGGCGGAATGCGTATGCACGACCGCATCCAGCTCCGGCCGCGACGCGTAGATCGCGGCGTGGAAGCGCCACTCGGACGACGGTTCGCAGCGCCCGGTCGCGCGGCCATCGTCGCCGACGAACGCGATGTCGTCGGCCTCGAGGCGATCGTAGGGAACGCCGGTCGGCGTCAGCAGGAAACCGGCGCGCGTCCCGCGCGCGCAGCGCACCGACACGTTGCCGGATTTGTTGACGTTGATGCCGCTCTCGTTCATCGCGCAAGCCGTGGCGATGACCGCTTCCCGCAATTCGCGGCTGTCGTCCCGATGTCCGGTCATGCCGCCTGCCGCCGCTCGGGGAAGAGCGAGCCGAGCTCGCCCGGCGCGACCACGCCGCGCTCGGTGATGATCCCGGTTACGAGTCGGGCGGGCGTGACGTCGAACGCCGGATTGGAGACCGGCGTGTCGTCGCTCGCGATGCGCACCGTCGCGCGCCGATGCTGCGGGTCGAGGCCCGCGACTTCACGCACCTCGCTCGCGGCGCGCTCCTCGATCGGGATGCCCGACAAACCGTCGTCGATGGTCCAGTCGATCGTCGGCGACGGCACGGCCGCGTAGAAGGGCACGCCATTGTCGTTCGCGGCGAGTGCCTTGAGGTAGGTGCCGATCTTGTTCGCCACATCGCCGCGGGCGCTCACGCGATCCGCGCCGACCAGCACGAGGTCGACGTCGCCGTGCTGCATCAGGTGACCGCCCGCGTTGTCGACGATCAGCGTGTGCGGCACGCCGTGCGCGGCGAGCTCCCAGGCCGTCAGCAGCCCCTGGCTGCGCGGCCGCGTCTCGTCGACCCAGACGTGCACCGGGATCGAGGCGTCGTGTGCCTGGTAGATCGCCGACAGCGCGGTGCCGAAGTCGACCGTCGCGATCCAGCCGGCGTTGCAGTGGGTCAGCACCTGCACCGGGCTGCGGGTGCGCGCGTGCACGTCCGCGATCAGCCGGGCGCCGTGCGCGCCGATCGCGCGATTCAGTTCGACGTCCTCGTCCGCGATCCGCGCCGCTTCGTGCCAGGCCGCCTCCGGGCGCTGGGCCGGCGGCAGGGGCGCCAGAACGGCGCGCAGGCGGTCGAGAGCCCAGCGCAGGTTCACGGCCGTCGGGCGCGACGCGTTGAGCCGGCGGTGGGCGTCGGCGAGATGCGAGTCTCCCGCGTCGCGCCGCATCGCCAGGGCGAGACCGTAGGCACCGGCCACGCCGATCAGTGGCGCGCCCCGCACGGCCATCGTGCGGATGGCGTCGATCACGTCGTCGACGGAACGCAGCACGCGCGTGGCGAAGGTGTACGGCAGGCTGCGCTGGTCGATGATCTCGACCGCGCCGTCGGCGCTGGGCCACAGCGAGCGGTAGGGGATGCCGTTGACCTTCATGCGCGGGATTTTACGGACCGGTGCAGGGCCAGGACGTTTCCGGCCACCGCGAGCGCGATGCCGATCACCGTGGCCCGGGTCCAGTCGTAGCCCTCGAGCGTGGCGGACACGAGCAACGCGACGATGGTCGACATCACGCCGACGTACGCGGCGCGCGCGGGTCCGACCAGGCGCAGCAGCGCGAAGTAGGCGCCGAAGGCCAGGGCCGAGCCCAGCGCGGCCAGGTAGAACAGCGCGGCGACGAAGGCGCCGCTCCACGCGATGCGCACCGGGTCGCCGGTGAGGACGACGTAGGCCCAGGTGCCGAGCGCCCCGTACGCCATCGCGTACGCGAGCGCCGTCCAGCCGTCGATGCCGGCCGACTGGTTGCGCGTGACGACCATGTTCGCGAGGCCGCTTGTCAGCACGGCGAGCGCGGTGAGGGCGGCGCCCGCCAGCAGCGGCGCGTTGGCCGCGAAACGGGCGAACTCCGGCCAGAAGATCAGCGTGATGCCGCTGACGCCGAGCAGGCCGCCGAGGCCGATGCGGCCGGACATCGGCGTGCCGAAGAACAGCCGCGACAGCGCCATGTTCAACAGGGGCATCGCGGAGTAGCCAACCGCCACGAGCCCCGAGACGATGCGCTGCTCGGCGTAGTAGACGAACAGGTAGCTGGCGAAGAAGTTCAGCAGGCCCATCAGGGCCAGCCACGCATGCGTGGCGCGGGGCAGCCGGAGCCGATGGCCCCGCGCGATGCACCACAGGAAGATCAGCCCGGCAGCGAGCGAAAATCGCAGCGCCACGCCGACGGCCGGTGATGTCGCGGCGAGCTGCAGCGTGATCGCGTACCACGTGGTGCCCCAGATCAGGACGCACGTGGCGAACAGCGAGGCAGCGCTCATGGGCGAATTGTCGCTGATGGTGCCGGCGTCCTCGCCACTTGCCGATCACGCCCTTCGGAGCCGCCGAAAAGCAAACGGCCCCGAAGGGCCGTCTGTAATTGGCGGGGTTCGGTCAGAACTTGTACTGGACGCCCACGGACCAGTACCTGATGTTGTCCGACTCGCCTCTCCATTCGTACTTGTAGTTCTCGTATTCGCCCCGGATGCCGACGTTCTTGTTGAACATGTACGTCACTCCGAGGCCCCACGCGAACTCGGTCGAGGAGTCGGAGTCGCTGGCGGACCCGAAGGGCGTGCTCACCGTGACTTCGTTGTCGAGCCAAGCGAAACCGAGCTTGCCGAACAGCGCCCAGTTTTCGATCGGGTACTGGGCGGTCAGGAACCCATGGAAACCGGAGCTCTTGAGTTCAGCATTGCCGACTCCGGTAATGCCGACCTTCGCCTTACCGAATCCGCCGTAGCCGACCTCGGCGCCGAAGTTCGGCGTGAACATGTAGCCGCCGAACACCTTGAAGCCGATGTCCGTCTTGTCGCAATCCCCGACGCATCCTTCGTCGCTGTAGTTGGACGCGCCTACCGAGCCGCCGACATACGGGCCGACGCCCGGGCTCTGTGCAAAAGCGGCGCCGGAGGCCAAAGAAGCGGCAAGGATGGAGGTAGCAAGAAGTCGTTTCATGTGTATCCCCTTCTTCATGTTGACAGCGACAACGCACGCACCGTATGGCAACTGCATCGCCGCGTCTTTCCCTTTTAGGACACCGACGAGCTCGTTTCACGAGTGCGCCGAGCCTAGTCGAAGCGTACGTTGACGCTCGGCAATCAGGAGGGCTGAAAGTTGCTCTACCGCAACAAGAAAAGCCTCGCAATTGCGGGAGCTTTCAGAGCAACGACTCGCAATTCGCGACAGCCGCTAGAAGCGGTACCCGACGCCCGCGGTGAACATGTCGACGTCGAACTTGGGATTGCGGCCGTCCTCGGCGCTGGTCCGGTCCCAGTCCACGCGCGCGGTCCACGCCTTGCCGAAGTCGAATGTGAGCCCGGCGCCGTAGACGAACTGGCCGGTCGTGTCGCGGTTCTGGGCGCTGAAGTACTGGATTGCGCCGGTGGTCAGATCCTGGACCGCCGCGTTGCCCCTGAACTTGCCGGTGATGGCGCCCCAGCCGACGCGTCCGACCACGCTGACCGGCCCGAGAGGCACGCGACCCACCATGGATGCGACGAATCCCGAGGCGCGGATGTCGGAGTCGGTCGGAATCGGAACCGTGTTCGGCGGCGGGTTCAAGAGCACGCCGGGCAGCGTCCCCGCGCCGAAGTCGAGGAACGAGGCTTCGACACCGAGCCACGGGAAGAAGTGGTACCCGGCACGGAAATTCCATGCGAATCCCGAGTCGTCGCATGAAAGACCACTGTTGCAGGCTTCGATGTCGAACTTCGAAACGCCCAGTCCGGCGGCCAGGTAGCCCTTGCCGTCCTGTGCGACGGCAGACGCAGCCGCCAGCGCCAATGCCAATCCGATCACTGCCTTGCGCATTGCTCCTCCAATCGTTGCCCACTGCAAAGGGGGTTGCGGAACACGATTGTTCGCCGTGACTGCCGTCGGCGAACGGCGAAAAAGCGGCCTTGATCAGGCTGGAAACGCCAAACGCCGGGCTTCGCGGTCAGCCGCGCGTCACGCGCGCGACGCGAGCCGAGCGCTCCGCGAACTGCTGGCAATCGGCGCAGCGGGTGGCGGCCGGGTTCGCGAACAGCCGTTCCCGGGCGATCTCATCGCCACACTCGGTGCAGACGCCATACTCGCCCTCGGCGAGCCGCTTCAGCGCACTTTCCAGCCTGGCGAGTTCTTCGGCCTCGCGCGAGACCGCCGCGATGTCCATGTGGGCGGCGGTGTCGGCGGCCGCGTCGTCGTCCGTTTCCTCGCGGCGATTCGGCAGGGCGGCATCCTCGTGGGTGTTCAGCCCGTGACGGTGCAGGCGATCCTGCACCTCGCTGCCAACCACCGCCCGGCGCTGTTTCAGCGCGGCGGCGAGCGATTCAAGATCCGTCTCCGACAGCGGGGACACCATGGGTCTCTCGATTGCAGCCCTATCCCAGCAGGGAGGCTACGAAGGGCGGGGCCCGAGGTCGTTGACGCCGGTCAACGGCAAGGACACGCCAAGGGTCATTTCGTCGCAGATGAATCTGATATGTTGCGATTTGTTGCTTTGCGACATTGGCGTCATGATCCCTGCCATCGCGATTCCCCGCGTGCCCGCTTCGCCAACGATTCGAGGCTGAACCGTGAGCCTCGACGCCATCCATTACCTGCGCCCGGCGCTGGCGCCCCGGTCCATCGCCGTCGTGGGAGCGAGCCACCGGCCGGAGTCCTTCGGCCGGTTCGTCATGAACAACGTGCTGTCGGCCGGCTTCTCGGGCGACGTGTTCGCGATCAACCCGAAGCACCGAACCGTCGACGGGCGCCCCTGCCTGCCCTCGCTGAAGGCCCTGCCACAGAAGGTCGACCTCGCCGTCGTCGTGACGGCAGCCCGCCACGTTCCAGGCATCGTGGACGACGCGGCGGCGCGCGGCATTCCGGCGATCCTCGTGCTGTCGCCTGGCCTGTGCGACCAGGGGCCGGACGTGCAGCGGATCGAGCACGAGGTGGTGCAGCGCGCGCGTCGCGGCAAGGTGCGGCTGCTGGGCCCGAACTGCCTCGGGCTGATGCGGCCCGACATCGGCCTGAACGCCAGCTGGGCGCGCACGGTCGCGCGCCCCGGCAACATCGCGCTCGTCTCGCAGTCCGGCGCGGTGACGACGGCGCTGCTCGACCACGCGTGGACGGCCGGCTTCGGATTTTCGACGGTCCTGGCCACCGGCACCGAATCGGACGTCGGCATCGCCGAGATCCTCGACTTCCTGGCCGGCGATACCCTGACCCGCTCGATCCTGCTGTACGTCGAGGGCATCCACGACGCGCGCGGATTCATGTCGAGCGTGCGCGCGGCTTCGAGCGTGAAGCCCGTCATCGTGCTGAAGTCGGGCAAGTACGCCGCCGGCGGGCGGACCGCGCTGAGCCACACCGGCGCGCTGGTCGGCAACGATGCGGTGTTCGATGCCGCCTTGCGCCGGGCCGGCGCCGTCCGTGTGCCGAAGATCGGGCACCTGTTCGCCGCGGCCGACACGCTGGCCAACGGCCGCCTGCCGCGCGGCAACCGGCTGGCGATCCTGTCCAACGGCGGCGGGCCGGGAGCGCTGGCGGCCGACGAAGTCGAGGGCAACAACGTCGCGCTCGCCCGCTTGTCGGATGCGACCCTCGCCGCCCTCACCGATGCCTTGCCGCCCGGCTGGTCGCGCACCAACCCGGTCGACGTCCTCGCGGACGCCGACGGCCCCCGCATGGCGGCGGCGTTGAAGATCCTGCTCGAAGACCGCGCCAACGATGCGGTCCTGGTGCTGTTCTCGCCCACGCCGCGCACGAGCGCCGAGCGCGCTGCGGAGGCTCTCCTGCCGATCGCCGCCGCATCGGAGAAGCCGGTGGTTTCCGCATGGCTCGGCGAGAAGGATGCCGGCCGGGGGCGCGCGGTCTTCAAGGCGGCGGCGCTGCCGGCGATGTCGACGCCGGAGCGCGGCGTCGAGGTCTTCGGACACCTTGCCCAGTTCGTCCGCAACCGCGAACTTCGCCTGCAGGTGCCGCCGCCGCGCATCGACGAGCTGAAGTTCGACATCAACGCTGCGCGCCGGATCATCGACGGCGCGCGGGCCGGTGGCCGGCACACGCTCGACGAGCAGGACAGCAAGGCGTTGCTGGCGTCGTTCGGGATCGAAACGGCGATCGGCCTGTTCGCGCGCAGCGCGATGGAGGCACGGCAGGCGGCGCTGCAGCTCGGCTTTCCCGTCGTGCTCAAGGTCCGCGCGGACGGGATCACGCACAAGAGCGACGTCGGCGGTGTCCTGCTCGGGCTCGCCAGTGTCGACGAGGTCGAGCGCGGTTTCGAGGCGATCGCGTCCCGCCTGGTCGAGCGCGCGCCGCAGGCGCGGTTCCTCGGCGTGCTCGTGCAGAAGATGGTCGTGCGTCCGCAGGGACGCGAGCTGATCGTCGGCCTGGCGCGCGATCCGACGTTCGGCCCCGTGATCACCTTCGGGATGGGCGGCATCGCGGTCGAGGTGTTCCGCGACTCGGCCGTCGCCGTGCCGCCGCTCAATGCGTTCCTGGCGCGGGACCTGATCTCGCGCACGCGCGTGTCGCGCATGCTCGAGCCGTTCCGCGGGGCGCCCGCGGTCGACGTCGACAAGGTGATCGAGGTCCTCTTGCGCGTTTCGGAACTCGCGTGCGAGATCCCGGCGGTCGCGGAGCTCGACATCAATCCGCTGCTCGCGGACGAGCACGGCGTCATCGCGCTCGACGCGCGCGTGGTGGTGACCAACGGCCCGCTGGTGGCCGATGCCACGTTCTCGCATCTCGCCATCCACCCGTATCCGCGCGCGCTGACGCGGCAGGTCGAGCTGAAGGGCGGCGAGAAATTGATCCTGCGCGCGATCCGGCCGGAAGACGCCGAGGCGGAGAAGCGCCTGATCAGCCGGCTGTCCGCGCGGACGTCGTACCTGCGCTTCCACGCGCCGGTGCGCGAACTGACGGTGGAACGCCTGGTGCGCTACACGCAGATCGACTACGACCGCGAGATGGCGTTCGTCGCGATCGACGCCAGCGGAGAGCGCGAGGAGATCCGCGGAATCTCGCGCTACACCCGCAACCCGGACGGCACATCGGCCGAGTTCGGCGTCATCGTCGAGGATGCATGGCAGGGGCGCGGCCTGGGGCACGTGCTGATGCAGGCGCTGGAGGACACGGCGAGCGCGCGCGGCCTCGCGCAACTCATCGGACTCGTGCTGCGCGACAACGACGAGATGGGCCTGCTGATGCAGCGTCGCGGCTACGGCCCGCACCGGGACGAAGAAGACCCGGGCGTGATGCGCTACATCAAGCCGCTGATCGACGTGGCCCCGCCGCCGCTACCCGAGCCGTCGGTGGCCTGAAGGGGCCGTCGCTTCCTGTGCCGTCCCCGTGCACGGCGCCGCGGCCGGCTACGTCGCTGCCGTCCGTACAATCGTTCGCTTCCAGCCGCTGTCCCGCCTGCCCGTGACCCGGTCGTTCATAGCTCGCGAAGTGTTCGTGCGCGCGACAGCCTCGCTGCTCGTCGCGCTGATCGCGCTGTTCGCGATGGGCACCGCGCACGCACAGGGCGAGCGCCGCGGCTTCCTGTTCGAGATCCGCAAGGGCAGCCAGGCTTCGCTGCTGTTCGGCACGATCCATGTCGGCCGTCCCGACTTCTATCCCCTGCCTCCTTCGCGCATGTCGCACCTGTCGCGGATCGACGCGCTCGTGCTCGAGGCGGACATCACGGACCTGGTGCGCGCCGCGACCGCGACGCAGAAGTACGCGATGTACGGTCCGGGCGAGGACGGGCTCGACAAGCGGCTGCCTGCCGACACGCTGAAGCGGGCGGAGGCCGTGCTCGCCGGCCACGGGATCGATCCGCGGCCGATGATGCGACTGAAGCCGTGGATGCTCGGCTCGGTGCTCGCGCTGTTCGAGGCGGCGCAGGCCGGTTACGTCCAGGGAATGGCCGCGGAGTCCTGGCTGACCGGACTGGCGAAGGCCGGAAACCGGCCGATCCTCGAGTTCGAGGGGATCGAGCAGCAGTTCTCGCTGTTCGAGACCGCGCCGTGGCCGACCCAGGTGGCGTTCCTCGACGAGGCGCTGGGGGCCGTGCAGACGAAGACGGCGCGGCGCGAGATCGACCGGATCGTGCAGGCGTGGGCGACGGCGGACCGTGCCGAACTGGAGCGCCTGCTCGCGGAACTGCAGGCGCAGACGACGATCGGTGCGCGCTTCACCGTCGACACCATCGTGTTCGGGCGTCACCCGGCGATGGTGCGCCGGATCGAAGCGCTGATGGCCGACGGCCGGAACTACCTGTTCGCGGTCGGATCGTTGCACCTTGTGGGGCCGCGCGGACTGGTCGAGATGCTGCGCGCACGCGGTTACACGGTGACCGAACTGTGAAGTCGGAGTTGCAGGTCGAGTTCGGCGGCGAGTCGCTCGAACTGCTCGCAGCCGGCACGATCCACTGGCGAGCGCGCCGCTGCCTCATCGTGGCCGATGCGCACTTCGGCAAGGCGGCGACCTTCCGCGCCCGCGGGGTCCCGGTGCCCCAGGGCACGACGCGCGACACGCTGACGCGCCTCGAGGCAGTGCTTGCCCGAACGCAACCCGCTTCGATCGTGTTCCTCGGCGACCTCTTTCACGCTGCGGAAGCGCACGCGCCGGCCACGCTGGCCGCCCTGCGCGCCTGGCGGGAAGCCCGCGCTTCCCTCGACGTCGTGCTCGTCGAGGGCAATCACGACCTGGCGGCCGGCGCGCCGCCGCCGGACCTCGGGATCGAAGTCCGCTCGGAACCGTGGTGTGTCGACGGCCTGGCGCTCTGCCACCACCCGCAGTTCGTTCCCGGGGCGCACGCGCTCGCCGGCCACCTGCATCCCGCCGTGCGCATCAGCGGACGCGCCGGCGACAGCGTCAGGCTGCCTTGCTTCTGGCTGCGCGAGGGGCTGATCGTGCTGCCGGCCTTCGGCAGCTTCACCGGCGGAGCGCGCTTCGATCGAGAAGCGGGAGACCGCGTGGTCGCGATCGCGGAAGACCGGGTCTACGAGGTTCCCGCGCTGCGCGACGCCGCCTGAACTACGGCTGCGGCCAGAGCAGGTACGCGTCCATCGCCAGCACGCCGCTGTCGACGCCGGCGTCGATGCGCTCGACGCGCGGAATCCGACCGGCGGCTCCGACCGCGATCATCAGCGGCAGGAAGTGCTCCGGCGTTGGATGGGCGCGCAGCGCATGGGGCGCTGCTTCGGCCCAGCGCGCGAGCGCGGCACGGTCGTCGCGTCGCAGCGCATCGTCGACCCACGCCGTGAACTCGCGCACGTAGGCCTCCGGCTCGCGCTCGTCGACCGACATCGAGCCGCGCCGCCGCGCATCGGCGATCCACTCGCGCAGGTTGTGCGTCATGTGTCCCGAGGCGAGCACCAGTACGCCTTCGGCGACCAGCGGAGCGAGGGCCTCGCCGACGCGAAGGTGGTGGCCCGCGTCGAGCGAGGGCTGGATCGAGATCTGCGCCACGGGAACGTCCGCTTCGGGGTACAGCTTCAGCAGCGGGACCCAGGCTCCGTGATCGAGCCCGCGGCAGCCGTTCGCCGTGGCGGGCAGGCCCGCGCTCTTCAGCAGTTCGATCGCGAGTGCGGCGAAAGCCGGCGCGCCGGGCGCCGCATACCGGATGCGGTACAGCTCCTCCGGAAAGCCGCCGAAGTCGTGAATCGTCTCCGGCCGCTTCGCGGTGCCGACCATCGGCAGTTCGGTTTCCCAGTGCGCCGAGGCGACGAGCACCGCCTTCGGCCGCGGCAGCCGAAGGCCGAGCGCGCGCCACGCCTTGCCGGCGAGCCCTGCCTGGACGGCGTGCATAGGCGAGCCGTGCGAGACGAAGACGGTGGGCAGGGCGGCGTTCATGGAAGCCTCCTGGCCGGAGCGGGCGGACGCAATCAGGCGGCCTGCAGCCGGGGCCGGCGGGTGGAGCTGCCGAACCGCAGCGCATGCGCGCCGTCGCCGAGCAGGGCCTGCACGAACAGCGTGATCGTCCAGAACGCGGGGTACTCCCAGCCGCCCTTCGGCGCCGAGAAGAGCCAGCCATTGCCGATGTGGACCCACGTCGCACCCAGCATGACTGGAACCAGCGCCAGGGCGACCCAGCGCGTGCGGACGCCGAGGATCAGCAGCGCGCCCCCGATCAGTTCGGCGGCGACGGTGGCGTAGGCCAGCACGCCGGGCAGCCCGAGCGACTGGAAGAACTGGACGGTGCCGGGCATGGTGAAGACGAACACCTTGAGCAGGGCGTGGGCAACGAACATCGTTCCCAGGGACAGGCGCAGCAGCAGCGCGGCGTAATCGGCGCTTTTGTCGGTCATTTCGGTTCTCCGTTTGGTGGCGAGGCTGCGGTGTGCAGCCGACGACCGAACGGTACAGACGGCGAATAAAGGGACAAACTGTCATTTCAGCAAATGATTGTCCTGAAAAATAGGACAATCAGCGCATGGATCGCCTTTCGTCGATGGAGGCCTTTGTCCGCGTGGTCGAGGCCGGGAGCTTCGTCGCCGCCGCGGACCGGCTCGGGATCTCCACGTCTTCGCTGTCGCGCCTGGTGGCCGATCTCGAGCAGCACCTCGGAACCCGGCTGCTGAACCGGACCACGCGCCGCCTCTCGCTGACCGAAAGCGGGCAGGCGTACTACGAGCGGTGCGTGACGCTGCTGGCCGACCTGGCGGAGGCGGAGGCCATGGCGGGACAGTCCGCCGCCCAGGCGCGTGGCACGGTCCGCCTGACCTGTTCCCACAGCATGGCGGAGCAGAAGGTCGCGCCAGCCATCGCGTCGTTCGTCGAGCGGCATCCTGCCGTCAAGTTCGAAGTGGTGGTGTCCGACCGCATCGTCGATCTCGTCGAGGAGGGCTTCGACCTTGCGATCCGCGTCGGCGCCCTCGGCAGCGATCGGCTGGTCGCCCGCCGCCTTGGGTCGATGCAACTGGTGCTGTGCGCCGCTCCGTCGTACCTGAAGCGACATCCGCAACCGCGGGATCCGGCGGATCTCGCGGGACACAACGCCCTGACCTATGCGTACTCGGCGTCGCCCCGCCTCTGGCGCTTCACCGACCGTGCCGGCGAAGTCCACGAAGTGCGGGTGGCGGGCAACCTGCACGCGAACAGCGGCGACGCGCTGCGTGCGGCCGCGTTCGAGGGCATGGGAGTCATCAACGAGCCCGACTTCCTGCTCGATCCGGCGTTGCAGGCCGGGCGGCTGGTGCGCCTGCTGCCCGAATACACCGGCGCCGGTGGGGACATCTGGGCCGTTTACCCGAGCCGCCGGCACCTTTCGCTGAAGGTCCGACTGTTCGTGGACCACATCGCCGCGGCCTTCGCCGGCGCGCCGGCCCGTACTGCGGCGCAGCATTAGTTCCGGCCCTCTAAAGCCCCGGTTGACGCTCGCGGCTGGCTGGGAAATAGTACGAACGTTCGTTTTTAGACGATCGTCGCGCGCCGTTCACCGGCGCGTTTTTTCACCCCGATGCCGCCGATCACCTCTGCCCTGTCGAACCTCGCCACCGCGCTCAGGCCGCGCAAGGGCGAAATGACGCGTGCGGCGATCGTCGAGGCGGCGATGGGGATCGCCGCGCGCGACGGGCTCGAAGGGCTGACGATCGGCACGCTCGCCGACCAGATGCAGATGAGCAAGAGCGGGGTGTTCGCGCACTTCGGCTCGCGCGAGGACCTGCAGCTGGCCGTGCTGAAGCAGTACGTGCAGCGCTTCGTCGAGGACGTGCTGCGCCCCGCCGTGAAGAAGCCGCGCGGCCTGCCCCGGCTGGAAGCGCTGCTCGACCGCTGGGTCGCGTTCCTCGCGCGCGAGATCACGCTCGGCTGCATCATGATCGCCGGCGCCGTCGAGTACGACGACCGCCCGGGGCCGCAGCGCGACGAGATGGTTTCGATCATCACCGGCTGGAAGGCCGAGCTGCTGAAGGCGATCCGCCAGTCGGTGCAGGAAGGCCACTTCGCGCGCGGCACCGACGCGCAGCAGATGGTGTTCGAGATCTACGGCCTGATGCTGGCGATGCACCAGGACGCGCGCCTGCTGCGCTCCGCCGACAGCGCGAAGCGCGCCCGCGCCGGGCTGCGCCGCCTGATCGACGACGCCCGCAGCCGCGCCGCTCCCGCCTCCGTTTCGATGCGCCGTCCCGCGAAGCGCGGGCCGGCATCCCGCAGCAGGAAGTAAGCAACAGATCAAGGATTCGAGGAGAACCCGCAATGCCGTCCTACAAGGCCCCGTTACGCGACCAACAATTCGTGCTGCACGAGCTGCTCGGTGCGGTCGACGTCCTGAAGCAGATGCCGCGCCACGCCGACCTGGATGTCGACACCGTCAACCACGTCGTGGAGGAGGCAGCCAGGTTCTGCGAGGACATCCTGCAGCCGACCAACCGCGTCGGCGACGAGGAAGGCTGCACCTACGACCCGGCGACGAAGTCCGTGAAGACGCCGACCGGATTCAAGGAGGCGTACGACGCGTTCCGCGCGGCCGGCTGGCAGGGGCTGGCGGCCGACACCGAGAACGGCGGCCAGGGGCTGCCGCACCTGCTGCAGATTGCGTTCTACGAAATGCAGTATTCGACCAACCAGGCGTGGGCGATGTATCCGGGCCTGACGATCGGCGCCCACGAGTGCCTGGTGCAGCACGGGTCACAGGCGCAGAAGGACCTGTACCTGCCGAAGATGACGACAGGCCAGTGGACCGGCACGATGTGCCTGACCGAGCAGCATTGCGGCACCGACCTCGGCATGCTGCGCACGAAGGCCGAGCCGCAGGCGGACGGCAGCTACAAGCTGACCGGCGAGAAGATCTTCATCTCCTCCGGCGAGCACGACATGGCCGAGAACATCGTGCACCTGGTGCTGGCGCGCCTGCCGGACGCGCCGCAGGGCACGAAGGGCATCTCGCTGTTCATCGTGCCGAAGTTCGTTCCGGTCGGCTCGGGGCCCGAGGCCACGGTCGGCGCCCGCAACGGCATCTACTGCGGCGGCCTCGAGCACAAGATGGGAATCAACGGCAATTCGACGTGCCAGATGATCCTCGACGGCGCGAGCGGCTGGCTGGTCGGCGAGCCGAACAAGGGCCTGAACGCGATGTTCGTGATGATGAACGGCGCGCGGCTCGGCGTGGGCGTGCAGGGACTCGGCATCACGGAGGTCGCCTACCAGAACGCGGTGGCCTATGCGCGCGACCGCATCCAGGGCCGCTCGCTGACGGGCCCGAAGGCGCACGACAGGCAGGCCGACCCGATCATCGTGCACGCCGACGTGCGCCGCGCGCTGCTGACCGCGCGCGCGTACGCCGAGGCGGGTCGCGCGTTCGCGTACTGGGTGGCGCTGATGGCCGACACCCAGCTGTCGGCTGCGGACCACGAGCACCGAAAGTTCGGCGCGGACATGATGGCGCTGATGACGCCGATCGTGAAGGCGTTCATGACCGACAACGGCTTCCAGTGCGCGTCGGACTGCATGCAGGTTCTCGGCGGTCACGGCTACATCCGCGCCAACGGCATGGAGCAGTTCGTGCGCGATTCCCGCATCAACATGATCTACGAGGGCACGAACGCGATCCAGTCGCTCGACCTCATGGGCCGCAAGGTCCTGATGGACAACGGCGCCAGGCTGCGCACGTTCGGCAAGATGGTGGCCGAGTTCATCGAGGAGAACGGGACGAACCCGGACATGAACGAGTTCGTCACGCCGCTCGCCGACATCGGCGACAAGGTGCAGAAGCTGACGATGGAGCTCGGCATGAAGGCGATGGCGAACCGCGACGAAGTGGGCGCGGCCGCGGTGCCGTACCTGCGGGTGGTCGGCCACCTCGTCTACTCGTACTTCTGGGCGCGCATGGCGAAGATCGCGCTCGCCCGCGTGAAGGCCGACGGCGACAAGGTCGATCCCTTCTACCGCCACAAGCTGATGGTCGCGCGCTTCTACTTCCAGAAGCTGTTGCCGGAGACCGCGACGCTGATCCGCCTCGCGCGCTCGGGGTCGGCCACGCTGATGGAGATGCCCGCCGAGGCCTTCTGAGCGCACGCCTGGACCGGCGGGAAGCGGTCGGAAAGCGAATGAACGAGAAGCAGTGAAGAGATCGAAACGGAGAACACAATGAGCAACTTCGTCGTACGCAAGGTCGCCGTCCTCGGCGCCGGCGTGATGGGCGCGCAGATCGCGGCGCACTGCGTGAATGCGCGGGTACCGGTCGTGCTGTTCGACCTGCCTGCAAAGGAAGGACCCAAGAACGGCATCGTCCTGAAGGCCATCGAGAACCTCAGGAAGCTGAACCCAGCGCCGCTGGGCGTGAAGGACGATGCTCAGTTCATCGAGGCCGCCAACTACGACGACGGCCTCGAACTGCTGAAGGGCTGCGACGTCATCATCGAGGCGATCGCCGAGCGGCTCGACTGGAAACACGACCTGTACCGCAAGATCGGCCCGTTCGTCGCGCCGAACGCGATCCTCGCGTCGAACACCTCCGGCCTGCCGATCGCCAAGCTCGCGGAAGCGATGGATGCCGGGCTGAAGGCGCGCTTCTGCGGCGTGCACTTCTTCAACCCGCCGCGCTACATGCACCTGGTCGAGCTGATTCCGACGCCGGCCACCCGGCCGCAGATCCTCGACGACCTCGAGACCTTCCTCACCAGCACGCTCGGCAAGGGCGTGGTGCGGGCGAAGGACACGCCGAACTTCGTCGCCAACCGGGTCGGCGTCTTCGGCATGCTGGCGACGATCAAGGAGGCCGAGAAGTACGGCATCCGCTACGACGTGGTCGACGACCTGACCGGCTCCAAGCTCGGCCGCGCCAAGAGCGCCACCTTCCGCACTGCCGACGTGGTCGGGCTGGACACGATGGCGCACGTGATCAAGACGATGCAGGACACGCTGCCAGCATCGATCGACCCATTCGCCGCGCACTTCGCCACGCCGCCCGTGCTGAAGAGCCTGGTCGAGAAAGGCGCGCTCGGGCAGAAGGCCAAGGCGGGCTTCTACCGGAAGGACGGCAAGGTCATCAAGGTGCTCGACCCGGCCAAGCAGGACTACGTCGAGTCGACCGGCAAGGCCGACGAACTGGTGGCGCGCATCCTCAAGAAGAAGGACCCGGCCGAGCGGCTGAAGCTGCTGCGCGAAACCGATCACCCGCAGGCCAAGTTCCTGTGGGCCATCTTCCGCGACGCGTTCCACTACATCGCCGTGCACCTCGAGTCGATCGCCGACACCGCGCGCGACGTCGACTTCGCGCTGCGCTGGGGCTTCGGCTGGTCGACCGGCCCGTTCGAGACGTGGCAGGCGGCCGGCTGGAAGCAGATCGCCGAGTGGGTGAAGGCGGACATCGACGCGGGCGAGGCGCTGGCGAAAGCGCCGCTGCCGAAGTGGGTGTTCGACGGCCCGGTCGCGAAGGCCGGCGGCGTGCACACGCCGGACGGCTCCTGGTCGCCGTCGCGGAAGAAGTTCGTCGCGCGCTCCGCGCTGCCGGTGTACGGCAGGCAGTTGTTCCGCGCCCCCCTCGCCGGAGAGACATCGGTCAGCGGGCACACCGGTGGCAAAACGGTGTTCGAGGACGAGGCGGTGCGCCTGTGGACGCTCGAGTCCGGCCTGGCGGCCGAGGTCCTGGTGATGTCGATCAGGACGAAGGTCCACGCGATCGGCCCGGGTGTGGTCAACGGCCTGCTGAAGGCGATCGACCTCGCCGAGTCGCAGTACCGCGGGCTGGTGATCTGGTCGCCGGATGATCCGTTCTCGGTCGGCGCCGACCTGCAGGCGATGATGCCGGTGTTCATGAGCGGCGGCGCGAAGGCGATCGGCGCCGAAGAGAAGAAGATGCAGGACGCGTTCATGCGCCTGAAGTACGCGCAGGTGCCGACCATCGCCGCGGTGAGCGGCATGGCGCTTGGCGGCGGCTGCGAGCTGATCCTGCATTGCTCGAAGGCGGTCGCTTCGCTCGAGAGCTACATCGGCCTCGTCGAGGTCGGCGTCGGCCTGATCCCCGGCGCGGGCGGCCTGAAGGAAGGCGCGCTGCGCGCGGCGCAGGCCGCGCAGGCGGCGGGCATGACCGACGTCTTCCCGTTCATGAAGAACTGGTTCCTGAACGCCGCGATGGCCAACGTCTCGAAGTCGGCGCTCGAAGCCAAGGCGATGGGTTACCTGCGGCCGACCGACCTGATCGTGTTCAACAACCACGAACTGCTGTGGACGGCCGTGGGCGAGGCGTTCGCGATGCACGCCACGGGCTATCGACCACCGCTGAAGCCGAAGGCCTTCCCGGTCGCGGGCCGCACGGGCGTGGCGACGATCAAGGCGCAACTGGTGAACATGCGCGACGGCGGGTTCATCAGCCCGCACGACTTCTTCATCGCGAGCGGAATCGCCGACGTGATGTGCGGCGGCGACGTCGAGGCGACGGCGCAGGTCGACGAGCAGTGGCTGCTCGACCTCGAGCGCAAGTTCTTCATGACGCTGGTGAACCATCCCAAGTCCCAGGAACGCATGATGGGAATGATGTCGACGGGCAAACCGGTCAGGAACTGACCGGTTTGCCCTCTGACATCTTTCCATGTGGACGCAAGGGGGGCCTGCCAGCCCCCCTTGGAACCCCCCGGCAACAGAATGAGAAGTGGAGCCAACTGAAATGACTCGACAAGTACAGGATGCATACATCGTCGCCGCGACGCGCACGCCGATCGGCAAGGCGCCGAAGGGCGTGTTCCGCAACATGCGGCCGGACGACCTGCTGGTCGCGGCGATCCGCAATGCGATGTCGCAGGTGCCGACCCTCGATCCGAAGGCGGTGGAAGACGCGATCATCGGATGCGCGATGCCGGAGGCCGAGCAGGGCCTCAACATGGCGCGCATCGCGGTGCTGCTCGCCGGCCTGCCCAACACCACGGGCGGCATGACGATCAACCGCTTCTGCTCGTCCGGGCTGAACGCGGTCGCGATCGCCGCCGACCGCATCCGCGTAGGTGAAGCCGATGTGATGATCGCCGGCGGCGCCGAGTCGATGAGCATGGTGCCGATGACCGGCAACAAGCCGGCGTTCAACCCGGCGATCTTTGCGAAGGACGAGAACGTCGGAATCGCCTACGGCATGGGCCTGACCGCGGAGAAGGTCGCCGCGCAGTGGAAGATCACGCGCGAGATGCAGGACGAGTTCGCGCTGCAGTCCCACAGGAGATCCATCGCCGGCATCGAGTCGGGCGAGTACAACGACGAGATCACGCCGATCGAGGTGGTCGAGAAGTTCCCGAACCTGGCCACCGGCGAACTCGACATCCGTACGCGCACCGTGAAGCAGGACGAGGGTCCGCGCGCCGACACGACGCTCGAGGCGCTGGCGAAACTGAGGCCGGTGTTCGCCGTGAAGGGCAGCGTCACGGCGGGCAACAGTTCCCAGATGTCCGACGGCGCCGGCGCGCTGATCGTCGTGTCAGAGCGCGCGCTGGCGCAGTTCAACCTGACCCCGCTGGCGCGCTTCGTGAGCTTTTCCGTCAAGGGCGTGCCGCCGGAGATCATGGGCATCGGCCCGAAGGAAGCGATTCCGGCCGCGCTGGGTCTCGCGGGCCTCAAGCAGGACGACCTCGGCTGGATCGAACTGAACGAGGCGTTCGCCGCGCAGGCGCTGGCGGTCGCGAAGGAACTCGGACTGAACCCCGACGTCGTCAACCCGATCGGCGGCGCGATCGCGCGCGGCCATCCGCTCGGCGCGACCGGCGCGATCCGCGCGGCCACGCTGGTCCACGCGATGCGCCGCAGGAACATCAAGTACGGCATGGTGTCGATGTGCGTCGGCACCGGCATGGGCGCGGCGGGGATCTTCGAGCGGGTGTAGGCGGCGCTTTGCGTGTACGCGAGCCCTGCGGGCTCGCGCGTGCACGCAAAGCGGTTTGAACAGGCGGGCCGCCTTCGGGCGGCCGGGCGGCGGCCCGCAACACAAGGGCAACGCAGAGGCGCGCGGAGCGATCGCCCGGCGCATGGCTTGAAGCTGCCGCTTCTTTCGCTATCGTTCACCGACGACAAGTACCCGTCGGAGCGGAACATCCAGTGAAGGAGCGGAACGATGGGCGTGGCTGAGCGGTTCTACGAGGCCTTCATGGTGCGGGATCACTACACCATGGGCTTGCTGTACGCGGAGAACGCGACCTTCAGCGATCCGGTGTTCCCGCTGCTCAACGCGCGTGGCGCCCGCGTGATGTGGAACATGCTGCTGACGCGCGCCGAGGATCTCGGCATCGAGGTGAAGATCCTCGACGACAGCCCCACGCGCGCGAGCGTCGACTGGGTCGCGCACTACACGTTCGGCGCGACCGGCCGCCCGGTCGTCAACCGGGTGCACACCGAGATGGCGCTCTCGAACGGCCGCATCGTCCGCCAGGTGGACGGCTTCAGCCTGTGGCGCTGGTCGGGCCAGGCGTTCGGCGCCAGGGGATGGCTGCTCGGCTGGACGCCATTGGTGCGCAACAGGGTCAGGGCGCAGGCCGCGCACTCGCTGCTGGAGTACGCCCGCAAGGGTTCAGCCGGGGATTCAAGCCAGGAGACACGATGACCATACGCACCGAGACCATCAACGGCGTCGCCCGCATCGAGATCGCGCGGCCCGAGAAGAAGAACGCGCTGACCGTCGCGATGTACCAGGCAATGGCCGACGCCATCGCCGCGGCGAACGACGACGGCCAGGTCCGCGCGCTGCTGATCCACGGCCAGAAGGACATCTTCACCGCCGGCAACGACCTCGAGGACTTCATGAAGAACCCGCCGGCAGGGCTGGACGCGCCGGTGTTCCAGTTCATGCAGGCGCTCGGCTACTGCGAGAAGCCGGTCGTCGTGGCGGTCAACGGCGCGGCCGTCGGCATCGGCACGACGATGCTGATGCACAGCGACCTCGTCTACTGCGCCGACAACGCGATGTTCTCGATGCCGTTCGTGTCGCTCGGGCTGTGCGCGGAGTTCGCGTCGAGCGTGCTGGTCTCGATGAACGCCGGGTACCACAAGGCGGTCGAGAAGCTGCTGCTGGCCGATCCGATCAGCGCCGAGGAGGCGCTCGAGATGAAGATCGTCAATCGCATCCTGCCGCCTGCCGAGGTGCTCGACTACGCGGTCAGGCAGGCCGAGCGCTTCAACAAGCTGCCGCCGGCGTCGGTGCGCGAGACCAAGCGGCTGATGAAGGCGAGTTGGAGACCGATGGTCGAGAAGATCATCGTCGAGGAGGCCAAGTCGTTCAGCGCGATGCTGCGCCAGCCGGAGGCGAAGGAGGCGTTCACGGCGTTCTACGAGCGACGCGCGCCGGATTTCTCGAAGTTCAGCTGACGGCGGGGCCGCCATGCCGCTGCGCCCGGGCATGACGCCCGAGAAACTGAACCATCGCTCCGGCGACAACCTGCCGGGCTGGTTCAGCATGAAGGTCGTGGAGGTCGCCGAAGGGCTGGTCGCGATGGAGTACGTGATCCGGCCGCAGTACCTTGCGCCGAACGGATTCCTGCATGCCGCCTCGGTGATCGCGCTCGCCGACACCGCGGCTGGCTACGCGACGATCGCGCACTTGCCGGAGGGCGCGACGAACTTCACGACCATCGAACTGAAGTCCAACTTCATCGGCACGGCCACCGAAGGTTCGCTGCGGGCCGAAGCGCGCGCCGCCCACCAGGGCAGGACTACGCAGTTGTGGGACTCCGTGGTGACGCACGTTGAGAGCGGCAGGACGATCGCGCTGTTCCGGTGCACGCAGATGATCCTCTGGCCGAAGCACCGGTGATCCACATCGCCGCCAGGGCCGTGCTCGGGCCGCTGCTGTATGCGCAGGCGGGCCGGTTGCGCCGCACGGCGCTGGAATTGCCCGAGCCGGCTGGCCGGCGCGAGGGCAACGCCGGGGCCGGCAAGCTCGCGCTTCGGCTGCTCATCGCCGGTGATTCGAGCGCCGCTGGGGTCGGTGCGGCGACCCAGGACCGCGCGCTGGCCGGGCTCCTCGCGAAGGAACTGGCGCGTCGACTCAAAGGCCGCGTTCGGTGGCAACTCGTTGCGTCCAGCGGCGCGCGTTCGGAAGACGTCCTCCACCTGCTGATGCGCGGGCGGCTGCATCGGGCCGACGTCGGCGTCGTCATCGTCGGCGTCAACGACATCACGAAGGAAGTGCCGCTGCAGCAGGCGCTGCGCAAGCGCGGCCAGATCGTCGCGCTGATGCGCCAGCGCTGCGGCATTCGCCATGTCCTGTTTCCCGCGTTGCCCGAGATGGAGAGGTTTCCGGCGCTGCCGCAGCCGCTGGCGTGGTACGCGGGCCGCCACGCCCGGCGCAACAACGCCGCGCAGGCGGCCTGGCTCGCGGGAGAACAAGGCGCCAGCCACGTTGTGATGGACGGCGTGCTGGACCCTGCCCTGATGGCGGACGACGGATTCCATCCGGCGCCGGCGCTGTACGCGAAGATCGCGAAGCGGCTGGCCCAACACATCAAGCACGAGGTGCTGCCGCGCCTCGATAACGAACAGGAAACGGCATGAACCTCGAGGGAAAGACGATCTTCATTTCCGGTGCGTCGCGCGGCATCGGGCTGGCAATCGTGAAGAAGGCCGCGGCCGACGGCGCCAACGTCGCGATCGCGGCCAAGACGACCGATCCCAATCCGAAGCTGCCCGGAACGATCTTCACGGCGGCGGCCGAAATCGAGCAGGCGGGAGGCAGGGCGCTGCCGCTCCAGTGCGACATCCGCGACGAGGAACAGGTGGTCGCGGCCGCGAGGAAGACGGCCGAGACGTTCGGCGGCATCGACATCCTGGTCAACAACGCCAGCGCCATCAACCTGACGCCGACGCACGCCACTCCGATGAAGCGCTTCGACCTGATGTTCGGGGTGAACGTCCGCGGCACCTACCTGTGCACGCAGGCCTGCCTGCCGTACCTGAAGCAGTCCGCTGAGCGTGGGCGCAACCCGCACGTCCTGACGCTGTCGCCCCCGCTGAACATGGATCCGCGATGGTTCGCGCCGCATGTCGCGTACACGATGGCCAAGTACGGCATGAGCATGTGCGTGCTCGGGCACGCGGAGGAGTTCCGGCCGCACGGAATCGCCGTCAATGCGCTGTGGCCGCGCACGGTCATCCTGACCGCGGCGCTGCAGATGATCCCGGGCGTGCAGCCCGAGCACTGCCGGATGCCGGACATCATGGCCGACGCGGCGTACGCCATCCTGACCTCGGTCGCCGCCGCAACGACCGGCAACTTCTTCATCGACGAAGAAGTGCTGGCGAAGGCGGGAGTGACGGACTTCTCCGGCTACTCGGTCGTGCCGGGCAGCCGGCAGCTGATGCCGGACCTGTTCCTCTAGGAACGCGGTCCGGGTCGACTGCTGCGCTCGCCTGCGCACTGCTCGCGTCCAAAGAGCTTCGGCGGCGGCGACGACCTGCACGTGGGCGCGTAGCTGCAGGAGCCCAGCAGGTCCTTGCGTTTTCTGGGGTCCCCTGCGCGCCGCCCGCGCTGCGGGGCACCGCGACTCCGCGCGACTCGGCGGCGGGCGGCCGCTGCTCTGCCGCGCTTCTTGCGGGCCTGCAGCTTTCGGAGCGAAGCCCGCGCGTGCGCGTGCAGGGTGCCTTCCGGCGGGTATGGTGCCGGGCCCGCTGGTCCGGTCGAATGGCCACGCCCGCCGCCTGAGCCGCGCTCCGCGCGGTACCCCGCACCACGGTCGG
>CAYGXL010000011.1:0-37126 GCA_964353935.1 uncultured Burkholderiaceae bacterium
CGTTCCACTGCATGCAGGCGACCTGGCAGGCCTTGCAGCCGATGCACTTGGAGATGTCGATCAGCTTGGCGACCGGATCGGCGGCGCGGCGAACTTGCGGAGCCGCCGTGGTGGTGGCGGAGCGATTCTGGATATCGAGCGATTGCATAGTGTGTTCTCCCCTACGCTTTCTCGATGTTGACCAGGAACGCCTTGAACTCCGGCGTCTGCGAGTTCGCGTCGGCGACGTACGGCGTCAGGTTGTTCGCGAGGTAGCCCGTCTTGGCCACCCCGACGAAGCCCCAGTGGATCGGTATGCCCACCGTGTATACCTTCTTGCCGTCGCACTCGAGGTCAGCGATGCGCTTCGTCACCACGGCGGCCGCCTTCAGCTCGCCGCGGTTGCTGCGCACCTTGACGAGGTCGCCGTTCTTGATGCCCTTCATCTTCGCGAGGGTCTCGCTGATCTCGACGAATGGCGACGGCTGCGTCACCGCGTTCGATTGAACGTTCTTCGTCCAGAAGTGGAAGTGCTCGGTCAGCCGGTACGTGGTGCCGACATACGGGAACTCGTCCGACTTGCCGAACGATTCCATGTCGCCCTTGAACACGCGGGCCGCCGGGTTGCTGACGACCTTCGGATGCAGCGGGTTGGTTCCGATCGGCGTCTCGAACGGCTCGTAGTGCTCGGGGAAGGGACCTTCCGCCATGCCTGGGGCGAACAGGCGCGCGACGCCCTCGCCGGTCATGATGAAGGGGCCCGCGCCGCTGTCGGGGCCGAGGGCCGGCGCGATGTCCGGGATGTCGATCCCGGCCCAGGCCGTGCCGGTCCAGCGGATGCCGGGCCGGGTCGGATCCCACGGCTTGCCTGCCAGGTCGGTGTTGGCACGGTTGTAGAGCACGCGCCGGTTGGCCGGCCAGGCAAAGCCCCACAGGAGGTTGTTGCCCATGTTGCCCGGATCGGTGGTGTCGCGACGCGCGGACAGGTTGCCCGCCTGGGTCCACACGCCCGAGTAGATCCAGTTGCCGCACGCGGTCGAGCCGTCGGCCTGCAGCAGCCCGAAGCCGGGCATCTGCTCGCCGGCCTTCACGAGGACCTTGGTCGGGTCCTTCGGGTCGACGACGTCGACCAGGGCACGGCCGTTGATCTCGCGAAGAATTTCTTCCGCGGTCGGGTGGTTCGGGTTGATGTAGCCCCAGGTGAGCTTCAGGATCGGGTCGGGCACCTTGCCGCCGTCCTTGGCATACATCGCGCGCAGCTTCGTGAACAGCGTGCCGATGATCTCGCGATCGACCTTGCCTTCGCCCGGCGGCTCGGCGGCGGCCCAGTGCCACTGGATGACGCGGCCGGAGTTCGTGAAGGTTCCCGGGTCCTCGGCAAAGCAGCAGGCCGGCAGGCGGATGACCTCGGTCTTGATGTCCTCCGATTTGACGTTGTTCTCGTCGCCGAAGTTTTTCCAGAATTCGGAGGTTTCGGTGCGCAGCGGCTCGATCACCACCAGGAACTTCAGCTTCGACATCGCGGCGCTGACCTTCTTCTTGTTCGGCAGCGCGGCGAGCGGGTTGAAGCCCTGCGAAATGAAGCCGTTGATCTTGCCCTGGTACATGCGCTCGAAGATCGCAAGGATGTCGTACGCGCCGTCGCGCTTGGGCAGGTAGTCGAAGGCGAAGTCGTTGTCCTTCGTCGCAGCATCGCCCCACCAGGCCTTCTGCTGGCTGGTGTGCCACTTGGCGAAGTTCTGGCCGAAGTTCATCTGGTTCGGCCGCAGGGTCTTCGGCGTCCTCGCCTCGATGTACTTCTGGCGATTCTCGTCCGCGTCGGTCGGCGCCGACAGGTAGCCCGGCAGCACCTCGGTGTACGCACACTGGTCGGTGATGCCCTGCACGTTGGCGTGGCCGCGCAGCGCGTTGACGCCGCCGCCCGGTCGACCCATGTTGCCCAGCAGCAGTTGGATCATCGCCATCGTCCGGATGTTCTCGGAGCCGTGCGAGTGCTGGGTCCAGCCGAGCGCGTACAGCACCGTCGCCACCCGGTCGGGCGTCGACGTCGACCCGAGCATCTCGGCGACCTTCAGGAACTTGTCCCTGGGCGTGCCGCAGATCCTCTCGACCATCTCCGGCGTGTAGCGGCTGAAGTGCGCCTTCATCAGCTGGTACACGGAGCGCGGGTGCTCGAGCGTCTCGTCGACGACCGCGAAGCCGTCCTTGCCCATCTCGTAGGCCCACGACGTCTTGTCGTAGCTGCGCTTCTCGGGGTTGTATCCGGAGAACAGCCCGTCCTCGTGCTTGTAGTCCTCGCGGATCAGGAACGACGCGTTGGTGTACGCCTTGACGTAGTCCTTGTGGATCTTGCCGTTGGCCAGCAGGTAATTGACGACGCCGCCCAGGAAGGCGATGTCGGTGCCGGCGCGGATCGGCGCGTAGAAGTCGGCCAGCGCGGCCGACCGGGTGAAACGTGGATCGACGACGATGAGCCTCGCCTTGCGATGCTCCATCGCTTCCGTGGCCCATTTGAAGCCGCACGGATGTGCTTCGGCGGCATTGCCGCCCATGACTAGTATGAGGTCAGTGTTCTTGATGTCCACCCAGTGGTTGGTCATCGCACCTCTGCCGAACGTCGGGCCCAGACTGGACACCGTCGGCGCGTGTCATATTCGTGCCTGGGTATCGAGCGCGACCATCCCCAGCGAGCGGGCCGCTTTCACGGTGAGATAGCCGGATTCGTTTGCGCTCGCGCTGGAGACCAGCAGGCCCGTGGTGTTCCAGCGGTTGACCGTCAAACCCTTGTCGTTCTGCTCGACGAAGTTGGCGTCGCGGTCCTCTTTCATGAGCTTGGCGACGCGCGTCAGTGCCTCGTCCCAGGAGATGCGCTTCCACTCCTTGCCGCCGGGCTCGCGCACCTCCGGATACTTCAGGCGGCTGGGCGAGTGCACCAGGTCGAGCAGCGCCGCGCCTTTCGGGCAGAGCGTGCCGCGGTTCACCGGATGGTCCGGATCGCCTTCGATGTGGATGATGCGGTTCTTCACGTTCTTGGACTTGTCGCCAAGCGAATACATGATGACGCCGCAGCTGACCGAACAGTAAGGACACGTGTTGCGCGTCTCGGTCGTTCGCGAAAGTTTGAAGGCGCGCACATCCGCCATGGCCGAACTCGGCGCGAGACCGAGACCGACGACGGATGACGAGCCCAGGCCGGTCGCGCAAATTCGGAAGAACTGGCGCCGGCTCATTGGTGCGTTCATGAGCTAAATCCCCCTGGCTGAAACATCGCCGTGCTGCTGTTACTGCGTCTTGACTTGCACGCGTGAAACACCGCATGCAAGGGCCCCTTCTGACGCCTTTTCCCTAGACTTGGTATGGACACTGCCAAGGTCTCGGCGTTCGGAGAGCATAAGCTGTGCGCGGCGCATTCTCAATCTTTCAGTGCATGAAAAGTGTTGCGTTCGGCTGAGCCCGATCGAAATGCACGAATGAAGAACCCGATGCCCCTGTCGCCGTTGAGGATTGCCGTCGCACTGTGTGGAGTGCTCGCGCTTTCCGCTTGCGAAACATTGTCTGTCCCGCCTTCACCGCAGAGCGGTGGAGCACGCGGCGGTGTCGTTGCGCCCAGCCTGGGATTCCTCTCCAGGATCAAGGTGCCCGACGACCGCGAACCGGTACTGAACCTCACCGCTCGCGGAGCCCAGGTGTTCCGCTGCGAGAAGCGCGACGGCCAGGGCGCCTGGGTGTTCCGGCAGCCGGACGCGGAATTGCTCGACGCAGCCGGCAAGGCGGCAGGCCGCCACGGCGCGAACTTCTCGTTCGAGCACGTCGATGGCAGCCGACTGGTCGCCACGATCGCGGCTCATGACGAAGCGCCGAAGCCCACCGACCTGCGCTGGCTGCTGATGACGACCCGCAGCTTCGGCAAGGGCGCCTTCGAGGGCGTCACGCATGTCCAGCGCATCAACACGACGGGCGGCATGCCACCGGCCAGTTGTGACGCGGCTCATGCGGGACGGGTCCTGCGGGTTGATTTCACGTCGGACTTTCTCTTCTATCGACCCCGCGCCGCTTCGGCGCAGTGAAAAGCGCGGCCATCCGGCCCGCCATTTCTCATTTCCGCACCGTTTCAGGGCCTCCCGGGGCGTTTCGGGGGCCCTATGGAGGCCTTTGCCTTCGCCGAACCGGGCTTTCCCTTGACGAACGCGCTAAAATTGCTTGTTTGCGAGTTGTACGCCGGAGGAAAAGAAATGAACCCGACAGCCTCGACGGTAGGCGCCTATCTGCGCGACTTGCCGCCGGACCGTCGCGTGGCGATGGCCCGCCTGTGCAGCATGATCCGTCGCTCCGCACGTGGAGTGCGCGAAAGCATGCGCTACGGCCTGGCGTTCTACGAACTGGATGGGCCGCTGTTCGCGCTCGAGTCCGGTCGCAGGCACATGTCGCTGTACGTGGCCGAGAAGGACGTCGTCGTGAAGCACAAGGAAGCCTTGACCGGCGTGAACGCGGCGAAGAGTTACATCAAGTTCTCCGACCTGAACCGCCTCCCGCTCGACGTCGTCGAGAAGATCGTCCGCGACTCGGTCGCCGCCCGCCGCCAGCGCGTGTCCCAGGGCACCGTGCCGACACAGGCCGAGTTGCTGAAGCTGTGGGACATCAACGAGGAAGCCGCCGCCCCGCCGGCGACCACGGTCAAGCTGCCGGTCGTGAAGCCAGCCGCCACGATGACCGACGCGATCAACGCGATGGCCAACACGGTGCGCGACGCGATGTACGCCGCGATCGACATCGCGACCGGCACCGTGGCCCCCGCGAAGACGCCGGCCAGGAAAAAAACGCCGGCCAGGAAAACCGCGGGCAAGACAACCGCGAAGCCCGCGGCCAGGAAGGCCGCGAAGAAGGCGGCGCCCCGGAAGCCGCCCGCCAAGGCGGCGAAGAAGGCCGCCCCCGCTCGCCGCAGGTAGACGAGAGCATCGCCAAGCGAAAACGGCGCCCGCGGGCGCCGTTTTCCATTCCGCGGCAACGCTAGTACGTCCGCGCGTCCTCGATCACCTTCCCGTCGTTCGGGAGCGACCCGGGCGCCAGCAGTTCGACGGCCCCGCCGAGCTTCATCACGGCCCGGAGCGACTCGCCGATCGCGCGCTCCAGCCCGGGGTCGGTTGCGCGGCACTCCGCCTTCAGCGTCATGGCGTCCATTTCACCGACGCGCGTCACGACCAGGCGGACCCGCCCGAGCTCGGCGTGCCGGCGCGCGACTTCCGCGACCTGCTCCGGCCGGACGAACATGCCCTTGATCTTGGCCGTCTGGTCGGCGCGTCCCATCCACCCCTTGATCCGCGTGTTCGTGCGTCCGCACGGCGAGGCGCCGGGCAGGATCGCCGACAGGTCGCCGAGCGCCAGCCGGATCCACGGGTGGTTCGGATCGAACGACGTGACCACGACTTCGCCCACCTCGCCGTCGGCCACCGGGTCGCCGGTGCCCGGGCGAACGATCTCGACCAGCACGTCCTCGTTGACGACCAGTCCTTCGCGCGAAGAAGTCTCGTAGGCGATCACGCCGACATCGGCCGTCGCATACAGCTGGTACGCGCCGATGCCACGCGACTGGAACTCGGCCTGCAGCGACGGCGGGAACGCAGCACCGGAAACGACCGCCTTGGTGATCGACGATGCGTCGCGACCCGCTTTGGCAGCGGCATCGAGCAGGATCTTCAGGAAGTCAGGCGTGCCGGTGTAGGCCGCGGGCCGCAGGTGCTCGATCACGTCGAACTGCTGATCGGTGTTACCCGGGCCGGCGGGAATCACGGTGCAGCCGATCGACCGCGCGGCGCCGTCCATGATGAAGCCGCCCGGTGTCAGGTGATACGAGAACGTGTTGAGCACGCGATCGCCGCTGCGAAATCCCGCCGCGAAGAGGCCGCGCGCGGCCCGCCACGGATCCTCCTGTCGTCCCTCGGGCTCGTAGATCGGCCCCGGAGACGTGAACATCCGACCGATACGCTCGGGCTCGACCGGAATGAACCCGCCGAAAGGCGGTTCCGCCTTCTGCATGGCGGGGAGCTCCGCCTTGCGCATGACCGGCAGGCGCGCGAGCGCTGCGCGGCTGTTGACGTGCGTGGCGTCGATGTCCCCCAGGTGCCGCTGCCAGGCCGGCGCTTTCAGCGCCCGGGAGAGCAGCCCCGGCAGATGGCCCATCAGGTCGAGTTCGCGTTGCCTTGGATCGCGAGTTTCGCGGTTGTCGAGGTGGTGTGTCATGGAGGTTCCCGCGCGTCACTTGGCCGAGTTGTCGATGTCCTGGCGCCGCCTCTCGGTGTCCTGCGCAGCGGCGTCGAGCTTGTTGTTCACGGGGTCGATCGTCGTCTGCCGGGTTGGCAACGGCGTCCGTGCGGGCTCGCGATCCGCCTGCGTGCAGGCAACCAGCGCGAACGCGGCGCCGAGCAGAAGCCAGGGCAGGCGGGACACGATCGCCGCCCGGTCAAGCGAGCCAGCGCTTGCGTCGTTTGTAGAACTTGGCGTCGCGGAAGCTCTTGCGGCCCCCCTTCGAGACCCCGAGGTAGAACTCCTTGACGTCTTCGTTCTCGCGCAGCGCCCCGGCCTCGCCGTCCATGACCACGCGGCCGTTCTCGAGGATGTACCCGTAGTGCGCGTACTTCAGCGCGACGTTCGTGTTCTGTTCGGCGAGCAGGAAGGAAACCCGTTCCTTCGCATTGAGATCCTTGACGATCGAGAAGATCTCGTCGACGACCTGGGGGGCAAGGCCCATCGAGGGCTCGTCGAGCAGGATCATCGACGGCCGCGCCATCAGTGCGCGGCCGATGGCGGTCATCTGCTGCTCGCCGCCGGAGGTGTAACCCGACTGGCTCGTACGCCGCTGCTTCAGCCGCGGGAAGTACGCGTAGACCTTCTCGAGATCCGCGGCGATCTCCGCCCTCGACTTGCCGCGACCCGACGACCCGCGCGAGTACGCGCCCGTCAGCAGGTTCTCCTCGACGGTGAGGTGAGCGAAGCAGCGCCGCCCCTCCATCACCTGGACGACGCCGCGCTTCACGAGTTCGTAGGCGGTCAGGTCCTCGATCTTCTCGCCGCGCAGTTCGATCGAGCCCTTGGTCACCTCGCCGCGCTCGGCGCGCAGCAGGTTCGACACGGCGCGCAGCGTCGTGGTCTTGCCGGCGCCGTTGGCGCCGAGCAGGGCCACCACGCTGCCCTCGGGCACGTTCAGAGAAACGCCCTTCAGCACGAGGATCACGTGGTTGTAGATCACCTCGATGCCGTTGACGTTGAGGAGCGGTGCGGTCACCGTTCGTCTCCCAGGTTGTGCAAAGCGCCCGACCGGACGCTTTGCACAACCGGCCGCGACGCGGCCGGTTGGTTCACGGTTACTTCTTCGCTGCCGGAGCGGCGGCCTTCGCCGGAGCCGCGACCGGAGCGGCCTGGGCGGCGGCTATTTCCGCCTCGCAACTGCGGCGCGTGATCTTCTTCTCCGCGGCGTAGCGCGCGGCGAACTCCTTGATCATCGGCTTGATGATCTGGGCGTCGGACTCGAACCAGTCGGACGAGAAGCTCCACTTGCTGCCGTCCCACGTGTGCACGCGCGCATAGCGCGAGCCCTCGTGATCGCGGCAATTCGTGGCCAGCGGGCGGATCACTCCGGTCAGCCCGAGCGCATCGATGCGCTTCTGGTCGATGTTGAGGTTCTCCAGCCCGTAGCGCACTTCCTCGCCGATGAGCGGCCGCACGCCGTAGCGCAGCTGCGCCTGGCGCACGCCTTCAACCGCGAACATCGCGCTGATCAGGCCGCGCGTGTAGAGCACCTGGCCCACCTCTTCCGCCGGGCCGGTGCCCTGGCCCTTCGCGTGCAGGAGCTTCAGGATGTCCTCGTGCACCTTGGCGCGTCCGGCGCCGTGCTGGAACGCCATCGCGTTGTAGCCCTTGGCATCCGCGCCGACCGGCAGGACGTCGGGCTCGGCCCCGGACCACCAGCCGCCGTACATCTTGTCGCGCGGGAAGCCGGTGGCGACAGCCTCGCGGATTGCGGTGGAGTTCATCACGCCCCAGCCCCACAGGACCACGTAGTCGGGGCGCAGCTGGCGGATCTGCAGCCAGGCGGCCTTCTGTTCCACGCCCGGGTGCGTGACCGGAATCGTCGTCAGCTGGAACCCGTGCAGCTTCGAGCGCTCGGTCAGCAGCGGGATCGGCTCCTTGCCGTACGGCGAGTCGTGGTAGATCAGCGCGATCTTCTTGCCCTTGAGCTTGTCCAGGCCACCGTTCTGCTTGCCGAGGTGCTGAACGAGCACGTCTGCCGCGGTCCAGTACGTGCCGCCCAGCGGGAAGTTCCACGGGAAGACCTCGCCCTCGACCGACTCCGAACGGCCATAACCGGCAGTGACGATCGGAATCTTGTCGGTCGGCGCCTTGTCGGTGATGGCGAACGTCGCGCCGGTCGACAGCGGCTGGAACACAGCGGCGTTGGGCCGCGACTTCAGGCGCTCGTAGCACTCGACGCTCTTTGCGGTGTCATACGCCGTCTCGCACTCCTCGTACGTGATCTTGACGCCGTTGATCCCGCCCTGTGCGTTGACCAGCTTCAGGTAGTCGACGTAGCCATTGGCCCACGGCGTGCCGTTCGGGCCATAGGCGCCGGTGCGGTACACGAGTACCGGGAAGAACTGCTCGCCCTTGCCCGCGGCGGCCGCTCCCTTCTGTTGCGCGACTGCCGCGACCGGCAGGGCGAGCGACGCGGCGGCGGCGATCGTCCCGATCGCCAGCGCAACGGCCCGTGCTTTCATTGCCAGCAAAACTGCCATCGATGTCTCCTCAGAGTGTTGGGTCCAGCATTCAAAAGTGGAAACCGTTCCGCCTCGGACCTCTCAGTGCGGGAACGGCCAAAGCCGCATCTTTTCCTTGCCGATCGCCCACAGCCGGGCCAGCCCGTGCGGTTCGGCGATCAGGAAGAAAACGATCAGGCTGCCGAAGATGATCAGCTCCAGGTGCGACGACAGCGCGACATCGACCCGGATGCCGAACATCCCGGGGATCTGGTTCAGCAGGATCGGCAGCAGCACGATGAACGCCGCGCCGAAGTACGCGCCGAGCAACGAGCCCATGCCGCCGATGATGATCATGAACAGCAGGTTCAGCGACATGTTGATGTTGAACGCCAGCGGCTCCCACGCGCCCAGATGGACGAACCCCCAGAGGGCGCCAGACACCCCCGCGTAGAACGAGCTCACCGCGAATGCGCTCAGCTTGGCGTACAGAGGGCGGATCCCGATCACCTCGGCGGCGACATCCATGTCGCGCATCGCCATCCAGCTGCGCCCGATGTGGCCGCGCACCAGGTTCTTCGCGGCGAGCGTCAGCACGACGGCAATCGTCAGCACGAACAGGTACCGGTCCAGGGGGGATTCCATGGTCCAGCCGAACATCTCGATCGGCGCGGTGGACACGGAGCCGGACGGCGAGTAGTTCGTGAACCACTTCACGCGCGCGAACACCCAGTCGACGAAGAACTGCGCGGCGAGCGTGGCCACCGCGAGATACAGGCCCTTGATGCGAAGGCTCGGGATGCCGAACAGCACGCCGACGAGCGCGGCGATCGCGCCGGCGAGCACCAGCACGATCAGGAAGTTCAGCATCGGAACCCGGACCACCAGGTTGTATGCCGCGTAGGCGCCGATTGCCATGAAGGCCGCGGTGCCGAGCGAGATCTGGCCGCAGTAGCCGACGAGGATGTTCAGCCCGATCGCCGCGATCGCGAGGATCAGGAAGGGAATGATCAGCGCCCGCAACAGGTAGTCGCTCGCGAACGCCGGCAGCGCGAAGTACGCCACGGCAAGCAGGGCAAGCATGAACCACCGGTCCTGCACGATCGGGAGGATCTGCTGGTCCTCGACGTAGCTCGTCTTGAACTGGCCGTTTTCGCGGTAGAGCATGGTTCTGCGTCCCCTAGACCCGGTCGATGTGCTTTTCCCCGAACAAGCCTTCGGGGCGAACCAGCAGGAACACCAGGGCGAGCACGTAGGCAAACCAGTTCTCGATGCCGCCGCCGGCCAGGTCGAAAGCGTTCACCGCGATCGGACTGAGGAAAACCTCCGCGAACTTCTCCCCGACGCCGATGATCAGGCCGCCGATGATCGCGCCGGGCACCGAGGTGAAACCGCCCAGGATCACGACAGGCAGCGCCTTCAGCGCGATCAGGGACAGCGAAAACTGCACGCCGAGCTTCGAGCCCCAGATCATTCCGGCCACAAGCGCGACGAAGCCGGCCACGGTCCACACGATGACCCAGATGCGGTTCAGCGGGATGCCGATCGACTGCGCGGCCTGGTGGTCGTCAGCCACGGCGCGCAACGCGCGACCGGTCGACGTCTTCTGGAAGAACACCGCGAGCGCAAGCACCAGCAGGGCCGCGATGGCCGCGGCGACGAAGTCCTCGGTGTTGATCAGGATGCCGCCCTCGAAGATGTTGTCGAGCACCATCACGGGCGTCTTCGGCAGGCCGGTCTCGATCCTGTAGATGTCGCTGCCCCACACCAGCTGGCCGAAGCCGTCGAGGAAGTACGTGATGCCGAGCGTGGCCATCAGCAGCACGACCGCGTCCTGGTTGACCAGGTGCCGCAGGACGAAGCGCTCCACCACCCAGGCGAAGACCGCCATGATCGCCACCGACACGACGAAGGCCACGGCGAGCGGCATGTGCTCGCTCAGCCGCGCCAGCGACAGCGCCGCGAACAGCACCATCGCCCCCTGCGCGAAGTTGAAGACCCCGGACGCCTTGAAGATCAGCACGAAGCCGAGCGCGACGAGCGAGTAGAGAACGCCGGACATCAGGCCGCCGAGCAGCACCTCGAAGTAGAAACCGGGCGAGCTCAGGCCGAGCGCCAGCGGCGCGATGGCGCCGATCGTCACCCCGACGATCAGCGCGACGACCGGCCAGTTGCGTTGGAGCGTGGTGAGCGTCATGTCAGTGCGCCACTCCGAGGTAGGCGTCGATCACCGCCTGGCTGTTGCGGACTTCGTCCGGCGTGCCGTCGCCGATCTTCTTGCCGTAGTCGAGCACGACCACGCGGTCCGAGATGTCCATCACCACGCCCATGTCGTGCTCGATCAGCACGATCGTCGTCCCGAACTCGTCGTTGACGTCGAGCACGAAGCGGCACATGTCCGCCTTCTCCTCGAGGTTCATGCCGGCCATCGGCTCGTCGAGCAGCAGCAGCTTCGGCTCCATTGCCAGGGCCCGGCCGAGGTCGACGCGCTTCTGCAGCCCGTACGGCAGCCGCCCGACCGAAGTCTTGCGGTACGCCTGGATCTCGAGGAAGTCGATGATGTGCTCGACGAACTCGCGGTGACGCAGTTCCTCGCGCCGGGCGAACCCGAGATGGATGGCCTGCGACAGGAGCCCGGTCCGCATCCGCAGGTTGCGCCCGGTCATGATGTTGTCCAGCACGCTCATGCCCTTGAAGAGGGCGAGGCTCTGGAACGTGCGGCCGATGCCCAGGGCCGCGGCGTCGTGCGGGTGCATCTTCCCGCGCTCCTTGCCGCGGAAGGTGATGCGGCCCTGCTGCGGCGTGTAGACGCCGTTGATCACGTTCAGCATCGAACTCTTGCCGGCGCCGTTCGGCCCGATGATCGCGCGGATCTCGTGCTCCCTGACGTTGAAGGAGACGTTCTGCAGCGCCTTCACGCCGCCGAAAGACAGCGACACGTCAGCCAGATCGAGGATCACCTCGCCGATCCTGCGCCCGCTCACCGCGGCTCTCCGTTCTGGTCGCCGCCCGGCGGTTGGTCCTTCATCGACCACGCGGCGTTGGAGGACGGCCGGATCGCGTCCTTGGGCTTTCCGGCCTTCGACATCGCCTCCATCGCGAGGAAGAGGAAGACGAAGATCAGCGCGAAGCCCACCAGCGCGAGCAGCAACTGGCCGGACGCGAGCGACCACGCGGCGAGCATCACCCCGGCCACGAGGCAGACAATGGCGATCAGCACGCGCGGGCTCATCGCATCGGCCTCACGCCGCCGCCTTCATCGGCGCGTGCACCCGGGCTTCGTTCACCTTCAGGGTCGCGCTGATGCTGCCGGTGCGGCCGTCCTCGAACTTCACCATCGTCTCGATGTACTGCTCCGACCTGCCGCCGTACATCGCATCGACCAGGACGTCGTACTTGTCGTGGATGAAGCGGCGACGCACCTTGCGCGTGCGCGTCAGTTCGTCGTCGTCGGCGTCCAGTTCCTTGTGCAGGACGATGAACCGGTGGATCTGCGCATTGGCGAGCTTGGGGTCGCCGGCGAGATCGGCGTTCACCTTCTCCACCGATTCCCGGATCCGTTCGAGCACCTGGGGCTTGCCGGCGAGGTCCGTGTAGCCAGCGTACGGAAGGTTGTTTCGCTCGGCCCAGTTGCCGACGGCTTCGTAGTCGATGTTGACGAACACGCACACCATGTCGCGCTGGTCGCCGAAGGCCACCGCCTCCTTGATGGTCGGGTAGAACTTCAGCTTGTTCTCGATGTACTTCGGCGCGAACAGCGTTCCGTCCGCCAGCTTTCCGACGTCCTTCGCGCGGTCGATGATCTTCAGGTGGCCTTCCTGGTCGAAGTACCCGGCATCGCCGGTATGGAACCAGCCTTCCTGGTCCTTGGCCTCGCGGGTGGCTTCCGGGGACTTGTAGTACTCGCGGAACAGGCCCGGCGAGCGGATCAGGATCTCGCCGAGGTCGGTCAGCCGGATCTCGACCCCCTTGACCGGCGGACCGACGGTGTCCGGCTTCACGCCGCCATTCGGCTGCACGCAGACGAACACCGACGTCTCCGTGGAGCCGTAGAGCTGCTTCAGGTTGATGCCCAGCGAGCGGTAGAAGGTGAAGAGGTCCGGCCCGATCGCCTCGCCCGCCGTGTAGGCCACGCGGATCCGGCTCATGCCGAGCGCGTTGCGCAGCGGCGCGTACACGAACAGGTCCCCGAGGCCGTGCAGCAGGCGGTCGCCGATTCCGACGGGACTGCCATCCAGAAGGCGCCCGCCGACACGGCGCGCCACGTCCATGAAGTAATGGAACATCCTGCGCTTGATCGCGGAGGCATCCTCCATCCGGATCATCACCTGCGTGAGCAGGGCTTCGAGCACGCGCGGCGGGGCGAAGTAATAGGTCGGCCCGATCTCCCGCATGTCCGCGGAGACGGTCGTCGCCGACTCCGGGCAGTTCACGGTGAAGCCGCACACCATCCACTGCGTGTACGAGAAGATGTTCTGGCCGATCCAGGCCATCGGCAGGTAGGCCAGCACCTCCTCCTTCGAGGTCAGCGCTTCCATCTCCGCCCCTGCGTCGCCCGCCGCGATCAGGTTGTCGTAGCCGAGCACCACGCCTTTCGGGTTGCCCGTGGTGCCCGACGTGTAGAACATCGCGGCGACGTCGGTCGACTTGCCCAGCGCGATCTCCTCGTCCACCGAGCCGGGGCGCTCCTTGGTGTACGCCTGCCCGAGCGCCCGCAGCTGCTCGTAGGAGGCGAGGCCCGGCTGGTCGTAGTGCCTGAGTCCGCGCGGATCGTCGTAGAAGATGCGCTTGATGTGCGGGACCTTCTCGCGGATCTCGAGGACCTTGTCCACCTGCTCCTGGTCCTCGACCATGGCAAAGCGGATCTCGGCGTTGTCGAACACGAACGCCATCTCGGCCGCGACGGCATCCTGGTACATCGGCACCGGAATCCCGCCCAGGCACTGGGCCGCGCACATCGTGAAATAGAGCCGGGGACGGTTCTCGCCGATGATGGCCAGGTGCTCGCCGCGCCGGAACCCGGCCTGCAGCAGCCCGGCCGCGATCTCGCGAACCTCCTGCAGCATCTCGGTCCAGCTCCAGCCCTGCCAGATGCCGAGGTCCTTCTCGCGGATGGCAGTCGCGCCCGGGCGGACCCTGGCGTGCTGCATCAGCAAGCGCGGAAATGTGTCAGCGGCGGTGCTCGCTGTCACGGCTGTCTCCTGGATGCGCGGCATCGTGGTGGCCGCGTCTCTTGTTTGGCTAGCTTAACCCAGCCCTCGGCGCAATCGGCCGCGGGCGGTCAGGGACACGGTACGGCGAGCCGTCCGGCGGCGCTGTCGCCCGGACGACAGTCTTGCGGGACAATCGTGCCCATGGCCGAACAGGATCCCCCGCGCCTTGCCGACATGATGGCCACCAGCGCCTGGTGGCTCCACCTCACCGAGGACCAGCGCCAGCGCGTGCTGGCCGAGGTGGAGGAGCGCCGCTACACGGGCGGCAGCGTAGTGATGCGCAAGGGCGAGATGGTCGAGGCGTGGACCGGCGTGGTCGAGGGACTGATCAAGATCAACGTCGTGTCACAGGCCGGCAAGAGCGCGACGTTCACCGGAATCGGCCCGGGCGGCTGGTTCGGCGAGGGCTCGCTGCTCAAGGACGAGCCCCGCAAGTACGACGTTGTCGCCCTGCGCGACAGCCGGATCGCCTGGATGCCGCGCGCGACCTTCGACTGGCTGCTCGGCACGAGCATCCCGTTCAACCGCTTCCTGCTGATCCAGTTGAACGAACGCCTTGGCCAGTTCATCGGGATGATCGAGTACGAGCGCTTGCTGGAGCCCGATGCGCGCGTCGCGCGTTGCCTGGCGGAACTGTTCAACCCGTTGCTGTACCCCGGCCACCGCGAGCAGCTCGAGATCTCCCAGGAGGAGATCGGCTATCTCTCGGGGGTTTCGCGCCAGCGCGTGAACCAGGCGCTGCAGGTGCTGTCGCGCGAGGGGTTGCTCGACATCGAGTACGGCAGCATCCGCATCCGCGACCTCGCGCGGCTGCGGCGTTACGGCAGCTAGCCTGTCAACGCCAGGAGCGCGCCGCGTGTTCGTGTTCGACTCCTGGTTCTGGGAATTGGCGAGCTACGTGGTGACGGTGATCGGCTTGCCGCTCGCGATTGCGGTGTTCATCGCCGAGCAACGCCGCGAGCGCCGCAACGAGGAGGACGAGGTCTACCAGCTGCTGTCGGATGCCTACAACGACTTCCTGCGGGTGGTGATCGACAACCCGGACCTGCGCCTGCGCAACCTGGCCGCGACGCCCGACCTCACCACGGAGCAGCAGGAACGCAAGCTCGCCATCTTCGACATGCTGATCTCGCTCCTCGAGCGCGCCTACATCACGGCCTACAGCGACCACATGAACGAGGCCCAGCGGCGGCGCTGGAATTCGTGGGAGGACTTCATGCGCGAATGGCTGCGCCGCGACGCCTTCTACGACCGCCTGCCGCAATTGCTCAAGGGCGAGGACCCGGAATTCGCGGCCTACATGCGGCGGCTGGCCGAGCAGGAACGCGCCGGCGCACCGCCGCGCTGATGACGGCCTCGCCGCGACCGCCGCGCGATCTTCCGCGCCCGGACGCGGACCACTGCGGACCATGTGATGCGCCGGGTTGTGCCGCAGGCGCGTGGCGCGCCGCGCTAGCCGCGTGAAAGCGTGGCCGGGGCGCGTCGACGCGTACCCGGATCCCTGGCAAGGGCATGGATCGTGGCGCGGGACTTTGCGCCGCGCGCCGTCCAGCCCGGATGGACTGGCGCCGACCGAACCGCGCGATACAGCGTCGCGAGCGCCTCGGCATCGCCCAGCAGCAGGCGCCGCTCGGCTGGCGAGAGCGCATCCGGACCGGACAGCAGGGCACGCTCGACGAGGTGCTGGCGCTCGGCGGCTGCCATCGGTGAACGGCGGCGCGCCGCCTGGCGCACCACGAGGAACAGGTCGGGATCGAGCACCGCGTCGGCGAAACGCGGCTGCGGACGCGCTTCGCCCGCGTACTGCCCGGTCGCAACCACCTCCGATGCCGGCGCGGTCTCGTCCGGCGTCAGGAAGAGCCCCGCGGCACGGGCGCCGATGCCGAGCGACGTGCGGCTCATCAGCGCCGACAGCGGCACGGCGAGCAGCAGGCCGGCCGCAACCGGCGCGATCCAGGGCAGGAAGCCCGGCGCTTGCCAGGCAACCAACCCCATCCACACCGCGCCGACCATCGTCTGCCAGCCATGACGGTCGATCGCTTCCTGGAACGAAGTCGGGGCATCCCCGCGCTTCGGCGACTTCCACTGGATCGCCCAACCCGCGAGCGCGGCCAGGACGAACTGCGTGTGGAACAGCATGCGGATCGGCGCGAGCAGCGCGCTCACCACGAACTCCAGCACGACGCTCGCCACAATGCGGAGCGGACCGCCGAAGGCCTGCGCGTCGCGCGCGCCGGCCACCAGCGCGGCCAGCAGCTTCGGCACGAAGAGCATCGATGCAACCGCCGCGAACAGCGCGAGCGCGTCCTGCGGATCCCACGATGGCCAGAGCGGAAACAGCTGGTTCGGGATGACGAAGTACTCGGGATTCGCGTTGGCATTCGTCACCAGGAGCCACGTCGACAGCGCGAGAAAGCCGGCCCACAGGGGCGCCGACACGTAGGCGAGCGCGCCCGTCAGGAACACGGTGCGGTGCACCGGGTGCATTCCCGGCGCGAACATCAGCCGCGCGTTCATCAGGTTGCCGTGGCACCACCGGCGGTCGCGGCCGACCTCCTCGATCAGGTTCGACGGCATCTCCTCGTAGCTGCCCGGCAGGTCGTAAGCGATCCACACGCCGTAACCGGCGCGCCGCATCAGAGCGGCCTCGACGAAATCGTGCGACAGGATCTCGCCGGCAAGCGCGCCGCGGCCAGGCAACGGAGCGAGCACGCAGTGCTTCATGAAGGGCGCGAGCCGGATGATGGCGTTGTGGCCCCAGTAGTGGGACTCGCCGAGCTGCCAGTACTGCAGGCCGGCCGTGAAGAGCGGGCCGTAGACCTGGTTGGCGAACTGCTGGATGCGCGCGTGCAGCGTGTCGCGGCCCACCGCGCGCGGGGCGGTCTGGATGATGCCAGCGTCCGGACGGGCCTCCATCAGGCGCACCAGCGTCGACAGGCACTCGCCGCGCATGACGCTGTCGGCGTCGAGCACGACCATGTACCTGTACAGCGCACCCCAGCGACGGCAGAAGTCGTCGAGGTTGCCGCTCTTGCGCTTCACCCGGCGCTCGCGCCGGCGGTAGAACAGCCGCACGTCGCCGCCCAGCGTCTCGCGCAGCGCACTCCATGCGTCGAGCTCGCCGACGCAGGCGTCCGGCTCGCTGCTGTCGGACAGAACGTAGAAGTCGAAGTGCGCGAGCGCGCCGGCACGGGCGACCGACTCGATCGTCGCGCGCAGGCCGGCGAAAACGCGCTTCACGTCCTCGTTGCAGATGGGCATCACGACCGCGGTGCGGGCATCACCCGGCAACGGGCCCGACCCGGCCGCCGAGCGCGAGACGAGGTGGCGATCGCCGCCTCGCAGCAGCACGACGAACCCCATCATCGCGGTCCAGAAGCCGGCCGCGAGCCAGCAGGACAGGATGGCGAACACCACCAGCAGGGCCTTCTCCGCGATCGACGAAGCCTCCTGGGGAAGCAGTCCGCTCATCACGTACGTCGCGTAGATCGCCGGCGCAAGCGAAAGCGCCAGCAGCACGAGCCGGCGGCGCCGACCCGCGCCGCGCGCCGGGCCGTCAACATCGGCCGGTCCGGGCTCGCGGCGGAAGAGCCAGCCGAGCAGCGACAGCCCGTGCCACCGGGTCGCCGCCATCGGCGTGCGGCACACCGGCGGCGCGAGCAGCGCCGCGGCCTGCGGCTTTGGAGGATGGTCTGTTGGACTGCCCGCGCGCTGCGCGCTCGGGATGAGCGCTTCGGAGCGGCCGTGCGCGCTCATGGGGTTGGGACGATGTAGCTCCATGTCTCGCTCAATGTCTGTTCGCCGCGGCGCAGGTGCGCGCGCAGCTCCATCGGTTTTTCCTTGTCGCTGCGCTTCGCCTGCACGACGAGCCGCCACCCGCCCCGGACTTCGTTCGGGTGGACGACCACCAGCTGGCGAACCCCGTTCGTCAGCGCCAGGTCTGCTTCGACTTCGGTTCCAGGCGGCAACCGTGCAAGCGCCGGCCCCTCGAAGTCGATGTTGAACTTCACGACGTCGTCAGGCAGTGCCTCGAACCCGCGCCCGCGGCGCGACTGCGCCACCCACGACGTCGGCGGCCGGCGCTCGCTGTTCTTCAGCGCAGACAGCCGGTACGAGTACGCCAGCGAAGCGCCGGCCTTCGGGGCTTCCGCCGGCACCCAGTACGCGACGATGTTGTCGTTCGTCTCGTCCGGCGTCGGGATCTGCACGAGCTCGACGCGACCCGCGCCCCAGCTGGACGTCGGCTCGACCCACAGGCTCGGCCTCAGGTCATAGCGCGCCTCGAGATCCTCGTAACTCGCGAAGGCGCGATCACGCTGCATCAGGCCGAAGCCGCGCGTGCCGGGCAGGGTGAACGAGGTCGTCAGCAGGCGCTTTGGATTCACCAGCGGCCGCCAGATCCACTCGCCGCTGGCCGAGGCGATCGACAGGCCGTCCGAGTCGTGGACCTCCGGCCGGAAGCCGTCGCCGGTGTGGGGCTGGTTCTCGCCGTACAAGAACATCGAGGTCACCGGCGCGATTCCGACCTTGCCGACCGCCTCGCGGAAGTACAGCCGCGACTGCACCTCGGCCACGGTCTCGACGCCCGGCTTCAGCACGAAGCGATAGGCGCCGGTCACGCGCCTGGAATCAAGCAGCGCGTACAGCACGAGCTGCGTGGCGTTGCGTGCCGGCTTCTCGATCCAGAACTGCTCGAAACGCGGGAACTCCTCGCCGCCGCGTTCGCCGGTGTCGAGCGCCAGGCCGCGCGCCGAGGCCCCGTAGCGCTGGCCCTTGCCGAGCAGGCGGAAGTAGCTCGCGCCGAGGAACACGGCCAGCTCGTCCTTGTACCGCGGCGTGTTCAACGGATAGTGGATGCGGAAGCCGGCGAAGCCGAGCTTCTGCAATGGGGCGGGGTCGAGCTTGTTGGCGCCGTAGTTGAAGCTGGCCGGGTCGAACGTGACTTCCCGGACGTTGGCGCCGACGATTTCGTGGACCCGCACCGGCTGGTCGAAAAAGCCCCCGAGGTGGAAGAACTGGATCTCGTACGGCAGCTTGTCGGCTCGCCACAGGGCGCGGTCGGGGTTGAAGCGGATGTCCCGCGTCTGGTCGTAGGTCAGGTCCTTCAGCGCCTTCGGCAGCACGAAGGCCGGTTTCGGCTGTGGCCGGCTGGCGAGTTCCTTCGCCATCCGGTCGACGTCGTCGAAGCCGAATGCGGCAACCGGCGGGGCGGCGGCGACGAAGGCGGCCGCCAGCAGCGCGAGAAGCAGGCGTACGCGGAGCAATCGCGACAAAGACATACCTTGTTGTTCCGGGGGACGGGCATATAACGGCGGACCCGCATTTTCGTGCACTGCAGCAAGATTGGTGCCGACCCTTCCCCGGGTTCCCTAGAGGTATCCATCGAGCCGCGCGCACCAGTCCTGTGCACTCTTGACCCGCTGGGCGTGCGAATTGAGTCGAACCGAGGCAGGCGCCGCACATGCCAAGATCCCGGCATGCGAAGAGTCCCGCTCGCCGATGGCGTTCAGGTGCCGTGCCTCGGGCTCGGCACCTGGCGCATGGGCGAGTCGCGTTCGTCGCACTCTGCGGATGTGGCGGCGGTGCGGGGAGCACTCGAACTCGGCTACCGGCTGATCGACACGGCCGAGATGTACGGTGACGGCGGCGCCGAGCGGGTGGTCGGGGAAGCGCTGCGCGGGGCTTCACAGGCCGGCGTGGTCCGGCGCGAGGACGTGTTCCTTGTCACGAAGGTCCTGCCGAGCAACGCCAGCCGCACGGCGACGATTGCGGCGTGCGAGCGCAGCCTGAAGCGCCTGGGCGTGGATCACGTCGACCTCTACCTCCTCCACTGGCGCGGCGGCCATCCGCTGGGCGAGACGGTCGCGGCGTTCGAGTCTCTGCGGGAGCGCGGCCGGATACGTGCGTGGGGCGTCAGCAACTTCGACGTCGACGACATGGACGAACTGTGGAGCGCGGCCGACGGGCCGCATTGCGTGGCGAACCAGGTCTACTACTCGGCCAGTGAGCGAGGCATCGAGTTCGACCTGCTGCCGGCGCAGCGCAGGCGTTCCGTGGCCACCATGGCGTACTGCCCGATCGACCAGGGCGCGCTCGCGTCGGATCCGACCTTCACGGAGATCAGTGGCCGACTGAGCGCCAGCGCCGCACAGGTCGCGCTCGCATGGGTCCTGCGCCAGCCGGACGTGATCGCGATCCCGAAAGCCGGACACGAGAGGCACCTGCGCGAGAACCTCGCGGCCGCGGCTCTCGAACTGACGGACCGGGATCTCGCAGCAATCGACGCGCGCTACCCACCACCGAAGCGCAAGCGACGGCTGGCGATGACGTAGGTGCCCCGTGATCACACGCGGCGCCGCCCGCGGTTTCCGCGGACCGCACGCTCTTCGTGCAGTCCGTGGCACGGCGGCGAGGGCACGCCATCTGCCACAATTTCGCCTTTCGCTCCGGCCGACTTGACGCCACCCCCATGCACCCGTTCCACCTCGCCTTTCCCGTTGCCTCTCTCGAATCCGCGCGAAGGTTCTACGGCGGCCTTCTCGGCTGTCCGGAAGGGCGGTCGTCCGACGCCTGGATCGACTTCAACCTGTATGGCCACCAGATCGTCGCGCACCTCGCGCCGGACGAGATCGGCCACCGCCGAACCAGCGAGGTCGACGGCGACGACGTGCCGGTGCGGCACTTCGGCGTCGTGCTGTCGATGCAGGAGTGGGACGCGCTCGCGCGCCGCCTGCGCGACCAGGGCGTGAAGTTCATCATCGAACCGCACGTCCGGTTCAAGGGCGAGGTCGGCGAGCAGGCGACGATGTTCTTCCTCGACCCGAGCGGCAACGCGCTGGAGTTCAAGGCGTTCGCCGATCCGTCGCGCCTGTTCGCCAAGTAGCGCCTGCCGAGGCGCTCGTGACCGCGATCAGCGGCCCACGCCGAGCAGGAACAGCGTGAACGGCGTCGTGACCGCCGCCAGCAGCGTCGACAGCAGCATGCTGGTGGCCACGGGGCCCTCGATCGCATTGAACTCGCGCGCCATCAGGTAAACGTTGATGCCGACCGGCAGCGCCGCCAGCAGCACGACCGCCTGCGTTTCGAGCGGCGGCAGGCCCACGGCCCACGCGATGGCCCACACCGCCAGCGGCTGGCCGAGGAGTTTCATCACCGTGATGCCGGTCGCGATCCGCCAGCCGCTTCTCACGCCGTACTGCGCGAGGCCCATGCCGAGCACGACGAGCGACAGCGGAATCGCCGGCTGAGCCAGCAACTCGAGCGGCACATCGACGAACGCGGGCAGGGTCCAGCCGGTGAGCCCGAACGCCGCGCCGGCGAGGATCGACGCGACGATCGGATTCGTCAGCACGCTCCGCACCGTGTTGCCGAACCCCTTGAGCGACAGTTCGCCGTGGCGGGCCCACTCCACCGACATGGTTGCGAGCATCCACAGCGTCAGCGAGTTGAACACGAGCACGAGGCCGATCGACGGCATTGCCGCCTCGCCGAGCGCCGCCTTGGCGAGCGGGATGCCGAGGAACACGTTGTTCGAGAAGATCCCGCCGAGGGCGAACACCGACTGGCCGACGCCGTCGAGCCGATAAGCGAGCAGGCCGGCCAGGCGTGCCACCGCGAACACCACGAAACAGCCGCCGAAGAACGCGACGAGCACGCGCGCATCGACCGGCGGAAGCTTCGACAGGTCGCTCATCAGCCGGAACAGCAGCGCCGGCAACGGCACGGCGAAGAGAAACTTCGACAACGCCTCGCTGTACGCGACCGGCCATCGCCCGGAAATTCCGACCAGGTAGCCCACGAGAACGAGCGCGAACAGAGGCGCGGACAGCTCGACGAGTTGCAGGAAGGCGTTCACGGCGTGCGGGAGCGAGGTCCGGTGCAGTGTAGGGGGCCCGCGGGTCGGTGTGACCGGAACGCTGGATGCCGCGGGTCCGTGGTCCATGCGAGGCACGCGACACGGCCGAACGGACCACTTCCCGCATTCCTCCGCATTCCTCCGCATTCCTCCGCATTCCTCCGCATTCCTCCGCCTCGACGCGCTCCGCCCATTTGGAGCATCCTTGGCTCCAGCCGTTCTGGATCCGGGGGCGAAGTGCGTGCACTGGTGCTGCGGGCCTATGGGCCGGTCGAAACAAGCGTGGGAGTCGAGGAATTGCGCCTTCCCAGGCCGACCGGCGAGGACGTCTGCGTGCGCGTGCGCTACGCCGGCCTCAACCCGCTGGACTGGAAGCTGGTCGAGGGACACTTCAAGTGGATGTCGAAGGCGCGGCCGCCGTGCGGCGTCGGCTTCGATCTCGCCGGCGAGGTGCATGACGCCGGCCGCGGCGCTGCCGGGTTCGCCCATGGCAAGCGCGTCGCCGGCCTGATCCCGGCGTTCAAGCGTCCTCCCGGATCGATCGCGCAATACGCCCTGGTGCCCGCGCGCCTGCTCGTCGAAGTGCCGGAGCACGTTCCGCTCGACCAGGCCGCCGCGCTCCCGGTCGCCGGACTTTCCGCCCTGCAGATGTGCCGGATGGCAAAGATCGGCCCCGGGATGCGTGTGCTGGTTCACGGCGCGTCCGGCGGTGTCGGGCACCTCGCGGTGCAGATCGCGCGCAGCCTCGGCGGAACGGTGACCGCGACGGGCAGCGTGGCCAGCCACCCGCTCCTGCAGTCCCTCGGCCCGGGCCGCGTGGTCGATCGTGCCTCGCCCGCGGCCACCTGGGGCGGCCCCTTCGACGCAGTGCTCGACTGCGCGACGACCCTGACGCCATCCGACTTGAAGACCTTGCTCGCGCCCGACGGTTGCTGCGTCGCCACCACGCCGCGCTTTCCGCAGGTCGTGGTTGATGCCGTGCTCAACCTCGTCCGGCGCGGCAAGCGGCAGGTGCTGATGCTGAAGCTGGACGGCGCCGATCTCGAAGCGCTGATGCAGAAAGTGGCCGCCGGCACCTTGCGGGTCGTGGTCGAGCGCACGTACGCCCTCGGCGATGCGGCGCAGGCGCTGTCCCACTCGCGCGCAGGGCACGTGCGCGGCAAGCTCGTCGTTTCGATCGAGTAGTCCGGGACAGCGGTGCCGCACCGCGTGCCGGCCAGCTGCGGCTTCAGGCAGCCGATGGCGAGTGCGTGCCGGGGCCAATGCCCGGCGCTTCCTCGTGCAGCTTCGGCAGCGCGCGCGTCGACCGGATGATCGGCTGGCGCCACGCCACATACGACAGCACAAGTGCGGTCGCGCCCGCAAACACGAGCGCCGCCCGCAACCCCGCGTGCTCGCCCAGCCAGCCTCCGATCAACGCGCCGGGCCCGGCCGGGAGCAGGATCAGCCAGCGCATCGTGCTCGTCATGCGACCGAGCAGCGGCGCCGGCGTCACGGCCTGGCGCAACGCGAGGAAGTTGATGAACAGGAACACGGCACCGATGCCGAACATGAACAGCATCAGCGCGAAGCCCGCGACTCCGAACGCGTTCGCCGGCATCGCCGCCAGCATCAGCCAGCCGACGCCGCACAGCGCGAAGCCCGCCACGAGCGCCGGCCCCGGCCCGATGCGGCGCGCAACCCGATGGCCGACGACGCTCGCGGCGATCGTGCCGACGCCGAGCGCCACGTAGCTCAGGCCAACCGCGCGCTCGGACAGTCCGAGAACGCGCGTCGCGAACAGGATCTGCACGACGATCGCGGCGTGGTGGCACATCTGCCAGACGCCGACCGCGATCGCCATCGTCACAAGCAGCCGGTTGCCACGCACGAAGTTCAGTCCCTCGCGCATCGCCGGCCAGAACGGATGCCGCACCGGCTCCAAGTGCTCCTGCACCCGCAGGCCGCGCAGGATCGCCGCCGAAACCAGCAGCAGCACGGCATCGGCAAGCAGCGCCAGCGGCGCACCGGCGATCTTGATCAGCACGCCCGCCGCGCCCGGGCCGGCCACCTCGGCCGTCGAAGAGGCGAGCGCGTTCTTCGCGTGCGCCTCCACCAGGCGCTCACGCGAAACCACCTGCGTCAGGACGATCTGCGCGGCACTGCCGGCCGTCGTGTACACGGTGCCGATGAGGAAGCCGACGACGTAGAGCCACTCCATCGTCAGCCGGCCCATCCACCACGCGAGGGGCACGGTCGCGATCGTGATTGCGATGAAGACCTCCCCGTACACGTACACGGGCAGCTTGCGCACGCGATCGAGCCACACGCCCGATGGCAGCGAGAAAAGCACGAACGGCGCGATCTCGATCGCGGTGAGGAGGCCCATCTGCGTCGGCGTCGCGTGCAGCAGCACGGCCGCCGTCAGCGGCAGGGCGAGCATCGTCACCTGCGCCCCGAAGGATGAGGTCAGGATCGAGATCCACAGGCGCCGGTAGACGGCGTCGCGCAACAGGTCGTTGGGGGCCAGGGTCAGCCGCGCGCGGGCTTGGCGAAAGACCTCGGCCGCATCGACGGCGGTCATCGCTTCAATTACACGTGAAGTCGTGCCGGAACGGGCCGGCACAGGCGTCGCCGACATCGACGACGAGGGGAGGCGATGTTAGCGGCGGGATCGTGCCCACTCCAGCAAAACAGGACGGAATGGGCGTACCGTGGCGCGAAGGCATCACGGCGGTGGCGCAAGTTCGAGCGCGGAGCCTGACGGTTGCCTGCCTGCCGATCGAACACCCAACCAGCGACGACCCTCCCGTGAAGCCAGACAAGACCCCGTGCGTGATCTGCGTCGGCGGATCCGCGACCATCGACCACATCTTCCTCGTCGACGAGGTGAAGCTGCCCTCCGCGAAGATCACCGCCCGCGACTTCGTCGAGACGGGCGGCGGCATGGGCGCCAATGCGGCGGTCGCGGTGCAGCGCCTCGGTGGCCGGGCAATCTACTGGGGCCGCGTCGGCGACGACCAGACCGGCGACGAAGTCCTGTGGCTGCTGACGCACGAAGGCATCGACGTGTCCGGGGTGCGCCGGCTCGCGGGATTCCGGACCAAGATCGCGAGCATCCTGATCGACTCGCACGGCGAGCGCCTGGCCGTCTCGGCGCAGCCCCAGGGGTATCCGCCCGACGCCTCGTGGCTGCCGGTCGAGCGGGTGGCCGAGGCGGACGCCGTGCTGGCCGACACCCGCTGGCCGACGGGCGCGCAGCGACTGTTCGAAGCAGCGGCGCAGCGCAACCTGTCGAGCGTGTTCGACGGCGATGGCGGCGATCCGCCGCAGGTCCTGGGCACCGCGCAGCAGTGCACGCATCCATTCTTCTCCCAGCCGATGCTCGCGAGCTTCGGCTATGGATCGCCCGAACAGGCGCTGCCCCGCGTGTTCGGCGGCCGCAACGCGGTGACCGGCGTGACGCTCGGCTCAGCGGGCGTGATGTGGTTCGACGGCGACCGGATGCACACCATGGCGTCACCCCGCGTCAAGGCGGTCGACACGCTGGCGGCCGGTGACACCTGGCATGGCGCGATGGCCCTCGCGCTGGCCGAGGGCCGCGACACGTCGGAAGCGATCGAGTTCGCGTCGGCCGTCGCGGCGCTGAAGTGCACGCGGTTCGGCGGCCGCGCGAGCATTCCGAGGCGGGAGGAGTTCGAGCGGTGGTGGGCCGGGCAGCGTGGGGTCACTGCTCCCGTTCAGGTCACGGGGTGAGTTCGCCCTCGGCCACCGGCGTCGGCGGCACCCGCACCATCACCCGGCCACGGCCCTTGCGCTTGGCAAGCAGCGCGCAATGGTCGGCGGCGTTCAGCAGGGTCTCGGCATTGCCAGGCGTCGTCGTCGACTCGGCGATGCCGACTGAAAAGCTGGCGCCGGTCAGCCGCTTGCCGCCGAGGTCGAAGCGCATGGCACGCCATGCCCTGAGAATCTGCTCGAGCTTTGCCCGCGCGACGACTGCCGAGGTGCGGGGCATCAGCACGCAGAACTCCTCGCCGCCGTAGCGGCACGCGATGTCGCTGCGGCGCATGCGCGCCCGCAACAGCTTGCCGAAGGTCGCCAGCACGCGATCGCCGGCGGCGTGGCCGTATTCGTCGTTGACTTCCTTGAAGTGGTCCAGGTCGATGACCGCCAGTGCGAGCGGCTCGTCGTGCCGCTGCGCGAGCGCCAGCAGAGGCGGCAGTACGTCGTTCAGGTAGCGGCGGTTGTAGAGGCCGGTCAGGAAGTCGCGCACCGCCTGGTCCTGCAGGGCCGACTGCAGGGACTCGACCTCGCGCACCTTCTGCGACAGCTTGCCGTTGATCTCCTCGAGTTCGGCCTTGGCCCGCTCGCTCGCCCGCCGCCGGGCCTCGCTCTCGTCACGCTGCTTCTGCATTCGCAGCAGTTCGGTCTGCAGCGAGGCGGCCTGATAGCGGCCTTTCGAAGCCATCAGTGCCCGGTCCTGATGCAGCGACTGCCAGTGCCGCAGGTCCACCAGCGCGCGCTCGGAGTCTCCGCAGGCCTCCAGGGCGGCGGCGCGAGTCTGGAAGAACAGGCACCGTGCGCGGAGCGTCAGGGCCTCCGCCGGCAGCGGCTCTGCCCCGTCGAGCACGGCGATCGCCTGTTCCATTTCTCCCCGGGTGCGCAGCAGCTCCGCATGCGCAATGATCAGCGCGAGCGCCTCTTCTGCAAGCGTCTCCTCGGTGACCGCTTCCTCGGCGGCTTCGCACAGGCGGGCCGCCTCTTCGGTTCGGCCTGCACGCAACGCCGCCAGGGCCATCACCGCGCAGGTTTCCACGCTGTCCGCGCGCGCCGTTTCGCCGAGCAACTCCGACAGGCGCGCCACCTCGTCCATCGCCTCGTCCGGGCGGTCGAGGTCGGTCAGGCACAGCACCCGGTTCAGCAGCAGCACCCCGAGCAGGTGCTTGTTCGACATGCGCCGGCAGCGCTCGATGCCTTCGTCGATGTACTTCAGCGCCTCGTAGTAGTCGCCGAGCTGCAGCAGTTCGTGGGCGAGATTGCAGAGCAGGACGACATCGAAACCGTGTCCGCGCGAGGCGTGCGATTCCCGCAGTGCCTGGTAGAGGTACGCAAACGCCTCGGGCGAATCGCCACGGGACGAATGGCAACCCGCGATGACGTTGAGCATCATGCTGCGCTCTTCGGCGTTCAGCACCAGCATGCCGTCGTTGCGCAGAGCCATCACGCGGCCGAGCGGCTCCAGCACCTGGCCCTGGCGCCAGTGGCAGCGTGCCTGGGCCACCTGCGCCATGATTTCACCGCGGCGATCGCCGCAGGAGTTGAAGCAGCGCTGGGCGCCCTTCAGTTCGACCAACGCTTCCGCCGGGGACTCGTGGCGAAGCCGGTAGTGCCCCAGCGTCAGGCGCGCCCAGCCTTCGGCCTCGACGTCGCCGCGAGCAAGCGCCCGAACGAGGGCTTGGTCGGCGAGCGCCTGGGAGCGCGCCGAGTCGGCGTACTGCAGTTTCCAGGCCCGACGGGCGCAACGAAGCGCCGCCGTGGCTGGGTGCCTGGAGCGAGAGGACATCCACGCATTCTTTTGGCCCGCACCCGGCCAGTCAAGCTGCAAAAGACCCACTTTTCCGGTTCGCGGCGGGGCGTTGATTCCCTCAAGTCGCCGTTTCGGCCTGCGCCAGGGTGTCGGCGAGCACTTCCGGAGGCTGGGCACCGGACACCGCCACGCGGCGGTTGACCCGCGCATAGACGTCGCGTGCGCGATCCGTTTCGCTCATCGTTGCTCTCCACCACCGTCAGCGTCGACTTCTTCCGAGGCAGGTCGGCTGGCTGCACGGCACCGATAGTCGTTCCACCAGGCCGCCGCGTCGCTCTGCGTCCATGCCCGGCGGCTGGCCAGGCGATCGAGGGCATCGACCACGGCCTGCGCGGTCTGCGGCCGGCGTGCGCGGTCCTTCTCGAGGCACGCGGCGATGAGCGCGTCGAGCCCCTCCGGCACTTCGATCCGGGCCGACACGCGGGGTGCCGGCGCGTGGAGCACCTGATTGCTGATCGCGAGCGTGTCGTCGCCCTGGAAGATCGGCCCGCCCGTGAGCAGGAAGTAGCCGACCGCGCCGAGCGCGTAGATGTCCGACCGCACGTCCACGTCCGAGGGCTTCAGCAGCCGCTCGGGCGCCATGTAGATCGGGGTCCCGATGATCGACAGCTGCCGCGTGAGGTCGCGCGTCTCGGCGCCTTCGAGGTTCTTCACGAGGCCGAAGTCCAGCAGCTTCACGACGTCGTCCTCGCCGCGCCGGCACAGCATCACGTTCTCGGGCTTCACATCACGATGCACGAGCCCGCGCATGTGGGCCTCGCGCAGCGCCGCGGCGACCTGTCGCAGGACGTGGATCGCCCGGCCCGGCGGAACCCGGCCGGTATCGCGCACCAGGTCGGCCAGCGTCACGCCGTCGAGGAACTCCATCACGTAGTACGGTTCGCCGTCCGCGGTGCGCCCGAAGTCGTAGATCTCCACGGTGTTCGGATGCAGCAACTGGCTTGCGAGCTGGACCTCGCGCTCGAAGCGGTGAATGAACTCGTCGGTGGCGACGTGCTTCTTCAGGATCTTGATCGCGGTGGGCCGCTTCAGCAGCGCGTGCCGGGCCAGGTGGATCGTGGCCATGCCGCCTTCGCTGATCTTGCGCTCGAGCGTGTAAGCGCCGAGCCGTTGCGCGCGCCCCAGCTGGCGGCTCAGTCGACTGAGCAGGAACGCCGACATGAAGGCGGCGACCAGTGACAGCGCCGTGATGCCGCCGATGATGCTGAGGCTGATCGACAGGTACCGCAGGGGAGCGAACGCCTCCGCGGCCGAGATCTCGGCGATGACGCCGATGTCGTAAGCGACGAGCCAGCTCCATGCGCCGATCACCTCGACGCCGCGGTAGTCCCGATAGGGCTCGAGCACCACGCCATGCCGCTCGATCCAGACCGTCTTGTCGCGCGCGGCCCGCGCGATCGCCGCCGCCACGGTCAGCGGCCGCGCGGCGAGTTCCAGCTTCGGAGAGTGCCCGCGCGTGAGGTCGCCGCCCGGGTCGCGCACCTGGACCCTGAAGGCCCCACCCCCACTGCTGTTCTCCGACAGCAAGCCGGCGGCGATGAGTTCCTCCGTCTGCCGGCTGGACGTGAGCAGCAGGCCGTCTTCGCCGAACGCGTACACCTCGGCCGCCGCCCCTGGTCGCGCCGTCGAGAAGATCGTGTCGAGATCGCGGTCGGTCTCGACGCCCATGGCCAGCGCCACATCGGGCGCGCCGGAGCCGGTCCGGATCGGGACGATGAACCACGCGACCGGCCGCGGCTGCCCGCCTGTACCGCGCACCGAAAGCTCGGTTTCGGGATACGGACGAACGAATTGAGGCGCACCGTCGAGCGCGAGGTCCAGGCGCTGCCGGAACGGCGGCGCGCGCAACCGCTGGCCGCAGCGCAACGGATCCTTCGACGACAGAACGACACCCGACCGGTCGACGATGCGGAACGCGATCACGTCCCTGGTCACGAGCGATGACGCCACCCGCGCGCTGAGTTGCTCGGCTTCCTCCGTGCAGCGCCCGATCCCCTGGGCCGGGTCGCGGCGCTCCGCCACCAAGCGGGCGGCGCGCGCCATCACGTCGGCGTCGGCGGCGATGCGCGAAGCCTCGGTCATGTGCTCGCCGACCCACACGTCGAGTCCCTTCACGACCGCGCCGAGCAAGGCTTCGAGGCTCGCGCCCCGCGCCTCGGCGAGCGAAGACCGCACGCCCGCGTACGACCAGATCCCGAGTCCGATCAGCAGGGCCCCGAGCAGGACCGTCGCCGCGTCGCGCCAGGTCTCCGTCTCGATGAGCCCGGCGACCAGGTTGGGAATCGCGCCGGCGCTCGCATCCGGATCGCCCGCACCGATGTCGACCGCGCGCTTCTGCGGCTCCGGATCCGGGGCTGGCCGCGGATCGCTCATCGATGCACGTGTGCTGCGCGAGTTGCCAGGGCCGTCTCTCTTCACGGCCGGAGCGCCGTCCGCTCCATTGTGGCCCGCGCGGCAACAGGAGGCCAGCGCTCGACGGCGCCGCCTCGGGCGACCGTCAGCCCGCGAAGATCAGGTAGATCCCGAGTCCGACCATCACCAGCCCGCTGATCAGCTTCAGCACCCGGCCTTCCTTCTCCTGCAACCGGTGCCGGCTCAGCATGATCACGCCGATCGACAGGATGATGATGTCGTCGAGCATGTAGCCGGCGATGTAGAGAAGCATGTAGCCGTAGTAGCTCGCCGGCGGCAGTTCCTGCAGCGTCAGGATGCGCGTGAACAGCGCCGGGAAGCCCGACGTGCACATGAACTCCACGATCTGGACGAGCACCGCGAGCACGGCCGCTCCGACGATCGCCGCCGTCATCGTCGGAGCATGCAGCAGCCTCCGCATGCGGTTGTAGATGCCGGGCTTGGCGCGCTGCGGGATCGACAACGAGATGCCGCGGCCGAACGCGACGAAGTCCTTCAGGTTGATCAGGCCAGCGGCGATCGCGATCGCCGCCACCACCAGCGTGACGGCGCGCGACATCCCGATCAGCAGGAACATGTTCAGCCAGGCCGCCATGAACACGAAGTAGGCGATGCCCTGGATCAGCACGAACGTGCCCCCGATGGCGAGCATCCGCTTGCGGTCGTTCAACGGCGCGAGCAGCGAGATCATCAGAAGCAGCACCCACATCGAGCAGGGATTGAAGCCGTCGAGCAGGCCCAGCGTCAGGGCGAAGGCGGGCAGTCCGACGTCGTCGAGCGTGATCGTCCGGCCGAAGATCGTGACCGAGAACTCTTCTTCGGCCGCACCGCCCGGCCCTTTCGGACAGGCGAGTGATTCCTCGGCGTCGCAGGTTCCCGCGGCCTCGGCCTGCGGACCGGCCTGCCGGCCGTCCAGCGCGGCACGGATCAACGAGTCCGTGCGCGCCTCCGGCGAGAAGCCGACGATCAGCTGCCCGCGAACGTGGATCGCGGGAACGCGCACCGTGCCGGTGTTGGTCTGCTGCGCGAGTTCCTTGAGCCGTTCGAGCGCCGCCGGCTCCTTCTGCACGTCGCGGATCACGATCGACAGCGCGGGCCGCTCTTTCTGCAGTTGCGCCAGGAATTCTTCGGCCTTGGCGCAGTGCGGGCAGCCTTCGCGGACGAAGACTTCGATCCGGTTCGCCTCCGCGGCCAGGCCGGGCGGGGCGTCGGCCGCGTGGGCCGGTGCGACGAGGATGACAGCGAGCAGGCAGCGGAGGAGCCAGCCTGCGATGGCGAGAGGGGAAAGCGGCACGTGGATCTCGTGTTCTTCAAACGGACAGGTGGCAGTCTCGACCGGGGCGCGCGCTCGGACCCTGCGTTAACTCAGAAGCGACGCCGCAGGCGGCTTGCACCGGATCAAACGTGTGCGCGGAAAGCGACAGGGCCCGGCGGCGTGCGCGGGTTTTCCCGATGAGCGGCTGCGCACCACTGCGCAATGGGCCGACCGACGGCCTCCCCGGAACGGGCGAGGCGCAGGGCACGCGCAGGGCCGATAGAGGATGCGAGGGACGAAACCAGCGCTTTTTGTCGCCTGCGCACAGTTACGGTCGCGGGAGACTGTTAATCCGCTTTGCCGGGGTCGGCGAGAGCCACCACTCCGGCGTTAAGGTCTGGCATGCATCGAGAGGACAACATGAAACGCATCGCGATTGCCGCCATGTTCACCGTCGCCAGTTCCGTGGCCGTCGCCACGGACGTTGGCGTGTCGATCAGCGTGGGCCAGCCGGGCTTCTACGGCCGCATCGACATCGGAAACGCGCCGCCGCCGGTGCTCGTCTATCCGCAGCCCGTCATGATCCAGCAGGTACGCGGCGTGCAGCCCGTCTACCTGCACGTCCCGCCCGGACACGCGAAGGACTGGCGCAAGCATTGCAGCAAGTACAACGCGTGCGCGCAGCCGGTCTACTTCGTGAAGGACGACTGGTACAACACGGTGTACGTGCCGCACTACCAGTCCGAAAAGGGCAAGGGCAAAGGCAACGGCAAGGGCAACGGCAAAGGCCAGGGCAAGGGCAAGGACTAACCGGCGCTCTGCGCGCCCCGGCCGTCGCGGCCCGGGCTTGCCAGCCGTTTCACCATCGCCGGCGCCCGGCGGTGTAGCGTCTGCCTCGTTGCGATCGCTTCGGCTCGCTCGATGACGCCATTGCCGCCCCATTTTCCCCGCACATCGCGCCGCCAGGCGCTCGGCGCGCTCGCGGCACTCGGTGCCGCGGCGTCGCTGCCCCTGCCCGCGAACGGCCAGGCGAAGGCTGGCGGGCCGCTTGCCCGCCCGGTCCCATCGTCCGGTGAACCGATGCCGACCGTCGGGCTCGGCACCTGGATCACCTTCAACGTCGGCAACGACCGCGCGCTGCGCGAGCAGAGCACGGCCGTCATGCGCGCCTTCTTCGAGGCCGGAGGTCGCCTGATCGACTCCTCGCCGATGTACGGATCGGCGCAGGACGTGATCGGCGATGGCCTCGCGCGACTGGGCCACCCGCGCTCGCTCGTCGCGGCCGACAAGGTGTGGATCGGCTCCGGCGAGCGCGGTCCCGAACAGATCGAGACCTCGCGGCAGCGCTGGCGTGTGCCGCGCTTCGACCTGCTTCAGGTCCACAACCTGCTGGCGTGGCAGGAGCACTTGCCGACACTGATGGCGATGAAGGCCGAGGGCCGCCTGCGCTACGTCGGCATCACGACGTCCGAAGGACGGCGGCACCGCGAGTTCGAGCAGGTCATGCGAGACCATCCGCTCGACTTCGTGCAGTTCAGCTACAACGTGCTGGACCGCGAGGCCGAGGCGAGGCTGCTCCCCCTCGCGCGCGATCGCCGCATCGCCGTCATCGTCAATCGTCCCTTCCGGCAGGGCGACCTCACGCGCGCGCTGGCGCGCCAGCCGCTGCCGGCCTGGGCCGCCGAGATCGGCTGCTCGACCTGGGCCCAGGTGCTGCTCAAGTTCATCCTCGCCCACCCGGCGGTCACCTGCGCCATCCCGGCGACGTCGAGCGTCGAGCACGTGCGCGAGAACCTCGCCGCCGCGCACGGTCCGCTGCCGGACGCCGCAATGCTCAGGCGCATCGTCGCCCAGGTCGAGAAGCTCGCGTGATGTCCGACTGGTGGACCTACCGGCCGTCGGACTTCCTGCTGTTCGCACCCCGCACGTACTACCGCCTCGTCGAGACGTACAACGTCGAGTCGTGGCCATGGCAGGCCGTCGCGATCGCGGCGGCGCTGGCAATGATCGCCCTTGCCTGGCGCCGCGCGCGACACGCCGGGCGCATCGTCGCGCTCGTCCTCGCGTTCGCGTGGGGCGCCGTCGCCTGGCGCTTCCATTGGGAACGCTATGCGACGATCAACTGGGCAGCGATGTACTTCGCCGGCGCGTTCGCGCTGCAGGCGGCGCTTCTCGCCTGGACCGGGCTGGTCGGCGGGCTCGACTACGGTGGCACGTCGCGAAGGCGCCGATATGCGGGCCTCGCGCTCATCGTCGCCGCGCTCGCGGTGGTGCCGTTCGCGGCGCTCGCGGCCGGTCGACCGTGGCGGCAGCTCGAAGTCGCCGGGCTCTCGCCCGATCCGACCGCGATCCTCACGCTGGGACTGCTGCTCATCGCCCGTCGCGCGCACCTGGCCTTGTACGTCGTACCGGTCCTGTGGTGCCTGGCGTCGGGGCTGACCTTGTGGACGATGAAGGCGCCCGACGCGTTCATTCCGGTGCTCGCCGCCCTCGTGGCCGCGGCCGCGGTCGCCAGCCTGCGCCTGCGCGGTCGGTGACAGCCGGATCGTCGAGCGCCGCGCACGCGCGCTCCGGCAGCCTTACGAAATTGTACGGATCAGCGCCGAGCAAATGCGGCGCGAAGAATCCGGATCCGCGATCCACCCGTCCAGAGCGCGGATTCGTCGCAGGCCGATGACATCGGCAGCCGATCCGCCTATCGTCGCCGTTCCGTTTCGGAAGCACGGAGGCGACATGGCAACGAGCCCACGGTCGGCAACGACCCGACGCAGCGCCGCAGGCAAGGCAGCCCCTCGATCTCCATCGAAGACCGCGCGCCGGATCGCGGTGCTCGTGGCCACGCGCAAGGGCGCATGGATCTTCCACGCGGATCCATCGCGCCGGAGCTGGCGCGCCGACGGCCCGCACTTTCTCGGCCACGTCATTCACCACCTGGTGCTCGATCCACGCGATGGCCGCACGCTGCTCGCCGCCGCGAAGACCGGGCACCTCGGGCCCACCATCTTCCGCTCCGCCGACCTCGGCAAGACGTGGAAGGAAGCGAAGCAGCCGCCCGCGTTCACGAAGAAGTCCGACGGCAGCGGCCGCAGCGTCGATCACACGTTCTGGCTGACGCCAGGGCATGCGAGCGAACCGGGCGTCTGGTATGCCGGCACGTCGCCGCAAGGCCTGTTCCGGTCGGACGACGGCGGCGTGACCTGGACGTCCGCGTCCCCGATCAACGACGACCCGAAGTACATCGAGTGGATGGGGACCGTGCAGGACGGCACGCCCGACGGCCCGAAGATGCATTCGATCATCGTCGACCCGCGCGATCCGAAGCATCTGTACTTCGCGATGTCGAGCGGCGGCGTGCACGAAACGACCGACGGCGGGCAGACGTTCCGCCTGCTGATCGACGGGCTCGAGGTGGTCGGAGGACTTTCGCGCGACGTGCCGACCTTCCACGACCCGCACTGCGTGCGGCTCTGCCCCAGCAATCCGGATCGCCTCTATCAGCAGAACCACTGCGGCATCTACCGCATCGACCGCCCGTCGAACACGTGGGTGCGGATCGGCAAGGCGATGCCGAAGAAGGTCGGCGACGTCGGCTTCACGATGGTCGTGCATCCCCGCGACGACAAGGTCGCGTGGGTGCTGCCGATGGACGGCACCACCGTGTGGCCGCGCACCAGCGTTGCCGGCGCCCCGGCGGTCTACACCACGCGCAACGGCGGCAAGACGTGGCTGCGGCAGGCCGAAGGCCTCCCGCAGGCGCAGGCCTGGTGGACCGTGAAACGGCAGGCGATGAGTCGCGATGCGCGCGACCCGGTCGGCCTGTACTTCGGCACCACGAGCGGCGAACTGTGGATGAGCCGTGACGAGGGCGCGCGCTGGACGTCGATCGCGCGGCACCTGCCGGAGATCTATGCGGTGGAGGCCGCGGAGCTCGCGTAGGCACATGAGGGTCCTGATTCCGAGCCCGCTGCACTCCTACACGGGACGCGCGTGGGTCAGCGCCGAGGGCGCCACCCTCGGCGAGCTGCTCTCCGACCTGGATCGGCAGTACCCGGGCATCCGCTTCAGGATGATCGACGAACAGGAACGGATGCGGCGGCACGTCCGCTTCTTCGTCAACGGCGACCAGTCGTTCGACCTGCGACTGGCGCTGCGGCCGACCGACGAGATCTGCATCGTCCAGGCCTTGAGCGGGGGCTGACCCCGGGACCGGCGCCGGGGCGACGCACGCCGCCCGCTTCGCCTGCTTCGCGGCCACGGTCGCGGCGGGCTCGGGCACGGCCGCCGGACCCGGCGGGATCACCACCCAAGGCTGCATCGACGCCGTCGCGTTCAACGCGAGGAGCCACTCGAAGTCTTCATCCTCCTGCCGCCGATCATGGCGAGCGTGCGCAGGTGAACAAGAATGAACAGATGGGAGTCATTCGTTTGCTCGCCGCGACGTCCCTGGCGCTGTCGGCACACGCAGCCCTCGCCGTCGAGCCGCTCACCTGGTTCAGCGAGGGTCGCCCAGGCGCCCAGGCGCAGCAGGCGCTGGCGCTGCTGGGCGACGCAGCGACGCACGGACTCGATCCCGCGGAGTACGACGCCGAGCCACTCGCGCAGGTCGCCGGCAATCTCGCGCGGCAAAGCCCTGTCGATCCTGCCGCCCGCGCCACGTTCGAAACTCGTCTCACGGCGGCCATGACGCGCTACCTCGGCGACCTTCACGACGGCCGCGTGGCCCCCGACGCGCTGCCGCACGGGTATGCGCTGATGCGGAGCGCCTTCGACCCCGAGGCGGCGCTGCGTCGCGCCATGGAGGCCGGACGCCTCGCCGACGCGGCGCGCGAAGCCGCGCCGCGCTTCACGCAGTACGAGCGGCTCCGCGAGGCGCTGGCGCAGTACCGCGTGCTCGCCGATCACCGTGCCTGGAAGTCGTCGTTGCCGCCGCTGCCGCCCGGCGATCGCGGCAGCGCGCCGAAGCTGGAGCCGGGACAACCGTACGCCGGCGCGGCGCTGCTGCGCGAACGGCTGATCGCCCTCGGCGACCTGCCCGCTTCGACGGCGACGTCCGCGATCTACGACGAAGCGCTGGCCGACGGCGTGCGCGCGTTCCAGCAGCGTCACGGCCTGACAACCGACGGCGTCATCGGCAAGGCGACGCTGGCACTGTTGCAGGTCCCGCCCGCAGTGCGCGTGCGGCAGCTCGAACTGATGCTCGAACGCCTGCGCTGGACGCCGCTGATGCAGGGTCCGCGCATGGTCGTGATCAACATCCCCGAGTTCGTCTTGCGCGCGTATCAGGTCCTGGATGGGCGCATCGTCGTGCGCGCGACGATGAAGATCATCGTCGGCAAGGCGTTGAACACGCGCACGCCGCTGTTCGTCGAGCAGATGCGCTTCATCGAGTTCCAGCCGTTCTGGAACGTGCCGCCGTCGATCGCGCGCGGGGAAGTCGTTCCCCGCCTGCGCCGCGATCCGGGCTACTGGGACCGCGAAGGCTTCGAGTTCGTCGTCGGCAGCCGCGTGGTGACCGACCTCTCGCCGACGCTGCTCGACGAGGTGCTCGCGGGCCGCGCGCGCATCCGCCAGCGGCCGGGGCCGGAAAACGCGCTCGGGGATATCAAGTTCGTCTTTCCGAACAACGACAACATCTACCTGCATCACACGCCGGCGGTGCGGCTGTTCGAGCGTGACCGGCGCGACTTCAGCCACGGCTGCATCCGCGTCGAGCAGCCGGTCGCCCTTGCCGGGTTCGTCATGGAGGGCATGCCCGGGTGGACCGAGGACCGCATTCGCCGAGCGATGAGCGATGAAGACTCAATGACCGTGCGGCTGGCGGAACCGCTGCCGGTCCTCATTGCCTATGGAACTGCTATGGTGAAAGAGGGTCGCGTGCACTTCCATGATGACATCTACGGCCATGATCGACGACTCGACGCGGCGTTGCGCCGACCGCGGCCCGCCCTGTAACGGCCGGCCATGAGCGCCGCACGGCCGCTCCGAAGGCGCTCGGCCTTGCAGGCCGCGCGGTCGCGAGACGCGACCGCTCTTCGGGCCGTCCAGGCCGACGCAGGTCGGCCTGGAGCCGCGGCCCTCAGCCCCCTTGGGGGGACGGCG
>CAYGXL010000012.1:0-35900 GCA_964353935.1 uncultured Burkholderiaceae bacterium
GAACCTGCGCGACCACATCTGGGTGATCGATCCGCTCGGCAACCTGATGCTGCGCTGGCCCCGCAATCCCGATCCGAAGGGCACGAAAGGCGACATCGCGCGCCTGATGAAGGCCGCCTCGCTGTGGACCCGCGTCGAGCGCGGCAAGGACTGACGTGACCGCCGAGGCCTTGCTGCTGCTCGCTCTCAAGGGCGTGCTCGTCGCCGCCGTCCCCCTGGCGTACGTCCGCTACTCGCGCGACCCGCACAAGTTCCGCAAGCTCGCGTGGGTCACGGCGTTCCTCACGCTCGACCTGATCATGTTCGGCAGCTTCACGCGGCTGACCGACTCCGGGCTCGGCTGCCCGGACTGGCCGGGCTGCTACGGACACTCGAATCCGCTGGCCGCCGGTGAGTCGATACGCGCGGCGGAGACGGCGCTGCCGAGCGGGCCGGTCACGATGACCAAGGCGTGGATCGAGATGGCCCACCGCTACTTCGCGATGGGCGTCGGCTTGCTGATCATCATCCTGGCGGTCCAGTCGTGGACCCGCTGGCGACGCGAAGGCGGACGGTCACCGTGGCTGGCGACCGCCGCGCTTGCCTGGGTGATCGCGCAGGGCGCCTTCGGAGCGCTCACGGTCACGATGAAACTGCAGCCGGTCATCGTCACGATCCACTTGCTCGGAGGCATCGGACTGCTGGCGCTGCTCGTATGGCTGGCGCTGCGCGAGGGCGAGGTCGTGCACGTGCGGGCCTCGGGCTCCGCAGCGCGGCTCGCGGTGCTCGCGCTGGCGGTCGTGCTGCTGCAGGTCGCGCTCGGCGGCTGGGTCAGCACCAACTACGCGGTCATGGCCTGCCCGGACTTTCCGTTGTGCCAGGGGCAATTGGTGCCGACCATGGACTTCGCGCATGCGTTCACGCTCTGGCGCCCGCTCGGCATGACCGGCGACGGCGAAGCCATTCCCTTCCAGTCGTTGGTCGCGATCCACTGGGTGCATCGGCTGTTTGCGATCGCCGTGATCCTCGTGCTGGGCGCGCTGCTGTGGCAAATCTGGAGCGCGCCGGGGCTGAAGGGGCCGGCGCGGGCCATCCTCGTGCTCCTGCTGCTGCAATTTGCCACCGGGATGTCGAACGTTGTGCTGCAGTGGCCGCTCGCGCTTGCGGTGGCCCACAGCGGCGGCGCCGCCCTGCTGGTGGCCCTGCTGGTCGTTGTCACGTACCGGCTTCGCTCGGGCCGGTAAAATAACTCGTTCTCCCGCAGTCCATTCCCTTCGCCCCGCCCATGCACGAGTTGTCCGCCGCCGAACGAACGCTGAGTCACATGGCGTCCCAGTACTGGGCGCTGACGAAGCCGCGCGTGACCCAGCTCGCGCTGTTCTGCACGGTGATCGGCATGTTCCTGTCGACGCGGGAACTTCCGCCGCTCGGCCGGGTGGCGGTCGCGACGCTGGGCGTGTGGCTGCTTGCCGGCGCCGCGTTCGCGGTCAACTCCCTGATCGAGCAGCACATCGACGCGAAGATGGCTCGAACGCGGATGCGCCCGATGCCGCGCGGCGAACTCTCGGCACTTCAGGCGCTGCTCTTCTCCGGACTGATCGGCGGCATCGGCATGTGGGTGCTGTATGCATTCGTGAATCCGCTGACGATGTGGCTGACATTCGCGACCTTTGTCGGCTACGCGGTCGTCTACACGGTGCTGCTGAAGCCGTACACGCCGCAGAACATCGTGATCGGCGGGATGAGCGGGGCGATGCCTCCGGTGCTCGGCTGGGCCGCGATCACCGGGACCGCGCCGGCCGAGGCGTGGCTGCTCGCGCTGATCATCTTCGTCTGGACGCCGCCGCACTTCTGGGCGCTGGCGCTGTACCGGCTCGACGACTATCGCAAGTCGGGGCTGCCGATGCTGCCCGTGACGCACGGCGAGCGGCTCACCCGCCTTCACATCCTCCTCTACACGGTCGTGCTGGTCGCGACCACCGCGCTGCCCTTCGTGATCCAGATGTCCGGGTGGATCTACCTCGCATCCGCCCTCGCGCTGGGCGCCGTTTTCCTCTGGTACGCATGGCGCCTGTACCGCGCCTACAGCGACCGCCTCGCGCGCAGCACCTTCAACTACTCGATCGTCTACCTCGCCGCCCTGTTCGCGGCGTTGCTCGTCGATCACTACGTGGCTGGCTGATGCCGCAGGCCGCCATGCTCGCCCGCCTGCTGCTCATCGTGCTCGCTGCCCTGCTGGGCGGATGCGATTCGGGCGCGGAGCGCTTCAACAATGTCGACATTACCGGCGCGAACTATGCGCGGGACTTCCGGCTGACCGACTTCAACGGCAAGCCGCGGACCCTCGCCGACTTCCGCGGCAAGGTCGTGGTGATGTTCTTCGGCTATACGCAGTGCCCTGACGTCTGTCCGACAACGATGACGGACATGGCCGAAGTGAAGAGGCGGCTCGGCCCCGATGGCGAGAAGGTGCAGGTGATCTTCGTGACGCTCGATCCGGATCGCGACACCGCGGAGGTTCTCTCGCAGTACGTGCCGGGCTTCGATCCGACCTTCCTCGGCCTGCGTGGCACGAGGGACGAGACCGCGGCGATCGCCAAGGACTTCAAGGTCTTCTACCAGAAGGTGCCTGGCAAGACCGAGACGTCCTACACGATGGACCACACGGCGGGCAGCTACGTGTTCGATACCGAGGGACGGGTGCGGCTGTTCATGCGCCATGCCGGCGCGGTCGACCCGATTGTCGCTGACCTCAGGAAGCTGCTGCGCTGATCGCGGCTGCCTGATCGCACGCTCTTGCGATGGATTGCACGGGCGCAGCCACGTTCAGCGATGCTCGCAAGACCGCAAAAAGACGCCCCGGCTTGTGCCGGGGCGGAGTGTCCGCCTCATCGGAGGAGAGGGGGTAGAAGGAGAGGCGGACCGTGTTCGAACGGACCGGGAAGGTAGGGCTCGGCCTAGGTGTATTCGGCCAGCGAGCCACGCATCTTCTGCAATGCTTTTGCTTCTATCTGGCGGATTCGTTCCGCTGACACTCCAAACTCCGCCGCAAGGTCGTGCAAGGTCGCGGTGCCGACGCGGCCGTCGCTGTCCTCGTTCAGCCAGCGCGCTTCGATGATGCGGCGGCTGCGCGGGTCGAGTCGCTCCAGCGCCTCGCGGACCCCTTCGGTCTGCATGACGTCGTACTGGTGGCGCTGCAACACCTGCGTCGGTTCCGAGTCCGCATCGGCCAGGTAATCGATCGGGGCGAACTCCTCTTCGCCGTCATCGACTCGACCCTCGAGAGCAACATCGCCGCCCGAGAGCCGCGTCTCCATTTCCGCCACTTCCTCGGGCTTGACGTTCAGTTGCCGCGCGACGCCCTCGATCTGGTCCGGCGACATCGTGCCGAGCCCCTTTTTCATGCTGCGCAGGTTGAAAAAGAGCTTGCGCTGAGCCTTGGTGGTGGCCACCTTCACCAGCCGCCAGTTCTTCAGGATGTACTCGTGGATCTCGGCCTTGATCCAGTGCAGCGCGAACGAAACCAGGCGCACCCCTCGCTCGGGGTCGAAGCGCTTCACCGCCTTCATCAGGCCGATGTTGCCTTCCTGGATCAGGTCTGCGTGGGGCAGGCCATAGCCAAGGTAGTTGCGGGCAACGGCAACCACCAGGCGCAGGTGCGACATGACCAGGCGACCGGCGGCGTCCAGGTCATCGCTCTCGCGGTAGGTCCGCGCCAGGCGCAATTCCTCCTCCGGGGTCAACAGCGGCACCCGATTGACGGCCTGGATGTAGGCGTCAATGCTGCCGACGTTGCCCGGGAGCAGCGCCAACGCGTGAGCACTGAACGGGACCAGCGCGTTCCGGGAAGAGGTGCTCGCTTTTGCCACGGCCTTTGCCACTCGTTTCATCTCCATATAGAAAAATGTTAGCACTCAGAACTCCCGAGTGCTAAATGGTTAGAGGCGAGGAAACCCGGGGAGTTCAATCCCGAGCAACTCAGTTGGGCATTCGACAGCGAAAGGAGCGGGAAGGGTGTGAGCGCAAGCTCACTTTCCTGACGCTTCGATGTCAATGGTTCGAAACTGCTGTTCGTGCACCCACAACGCCGACTGCCCAGCCAAGGATCACCGCTCCAGCAAGGACCGCGAGAAGGTGGATCGGTTCGGGGTCGGGCAGGGTGAAGGGCGCGCCGTACAGCGCGGCGAGGTTGCTTAGTGGCGCCCGCAGCGCGGCGTGCGCCGCGAAGACGGCGGCGATGGCAAGCACGGACGCGAGCGCCAGCGTCAGCGCGGCGCTGTACGCGAAGGGTCGAACGATGAAACGCGGCGTGGCGCCGACGAGTTCGAGAACGGCGAGTTCGTCCGCCCGGGTGCCGGCGTGCAGCCGGACCGTTCCAACGAGGATCAGCGTCACCAGCAGGACCACCAGCCCGCCGAAGACCGCGACGGCCGTGATGCTCAACCTCGCGAAAGCCTGGACCTTGCGGTACCAATCGAGGTCGCTGCGCATCGAGTCGACGAGGGGCCAGCCCTTCACGGTGGACGTTACGAGGTCGAGGGACTGCTCAGAGGCAGGCAGCTGCAGTCGCAGGATCAGCACGTCTGGCAGCGGGTTGGCGCCGAGCTCGGCCGGGGTCGTGACGAAGCCGGATCGCTTGATCAGTTGTGCGAGGGCGGCGTCCCTGGGCCGGAGCGTGACTTCCGCAACTCCCGGAACGGCCTCGAGACGGCCCTTCAACGCGTCCACGTCGCGCGGCGTGGCGCGGGTCGATACGAAGACGCTCACCTCGGGCGCGAGCTGGATCTGGGCCAGCGCGGGTCGTGCCGCCCAGAGCACGCTCGAGATTGCCAGCGGAAGCGCGAGGGCGATCGCGGCAAGGGCGACGCCGAGCAGGAAGGCAAGAGGCCGATCCCGCACCATCGCGACCGCTCGGCCCAGTGCGTAGCGTTGCGCTGTCAGGGCGCTCACCGCAGGACCCGTCCGGACTCGATGCGCAGCACGCGGGCGCGGGCAGGCAGCGGTACGGCTTCACCGTGCGTTGCCATCATCACCGTGACGCCGGCGACGACGAACTGCTCGAGCAACTGAAGCAGATGCAGCGCGCCCGCATCGTCGAGGTGGGCCGTCGGCTCGTCCGCGATCACCAGCGCGGGCCGATTGACGATCGCGCGGGCGAGGGCGACGCGTTGCTGCTCGCCACCCGACAGCGCGTCGGGTCGCGCGCTTCCAAGGGCAGGTTCGAGAGCGACGCGCGCCAGTGCGGCCCGCGCCCGCTCGCGCGCGTCCGCGTGCGACAGGCCGGCGGCGAGCGCGGGCAGTGCCACGTTCTCGAGCACGCTCCGATCGTTCAGCAGCATCGGGTTCTGCAGGACGACGCCGAGCGAACGACGCAGGAAGGGAAGCGCGCGCCGGCGCATTCGCGCGATGTCTTCGCCGGCCACCATGACCTGTCCGCTCGTCGGGACTTCGAGGCCGCAAACGAGGCGCACGACCGTCGACTTGCCCGCGCCCGACGGGCCCGTGAGCAGCACGAACTCACTGCGGTTCAGCGTGAAAGTGGCGTCGGTGAGCGCGGCCCGGTCACCGTCGTAGAGCTTGGTGACTCGGTCGAACGAGACGAGCGGAGGAGGATCGGCAGGCGAAGTCGCTGGAGTCATCGGGCGCGCGGCAGCGTCGCGCATTGTACGGACGCCGGAGCGCCGGCCACGCTACGCGAGGCCGACCAGCGCGTCCGCGAAGTCGCGCGCGACGAACGGTTGCAGGTCGTCGATCGCTTCGCCGACGCCGATGAACAGGATCGGCAGGGGCTTGTCGCGCCTCGACTCGACGATGGCTGCCAGCACGCCGCCCTTGGCCGTCCCGTCGAGCTTGGTGACGACGAGCCCGGTCAGGCCGACGGCGTCGTCGAACGCCTTCACCTGCGCCAGCGCGTTCTGGCCGTTCGTTCCGTCGATGATCAGGAGCACCTCGTGCGGCGCGCCAGGCATCGCCTTGTCCTGCGCGCGTTTCACGCGCTTGAGTTCTTCCATCAGGTGCGACTGCGTCGGCAGCCTGCCTGCGGTGTCGGCGATCAGCACGTCGATCCTGCGCGCCTTCGCGGCGGACACCGCGTCGAACACGACGGCGGCCGGGTCGCCTCCGCTCTGGGCGATCACCTCAACGTTGTTGCGCGCGCCCCAGATCGCGAGTTGCTCGCGCGCGGCCGCACGAAACGTGTCGCCGGCCGCGAGCAGCACGCTCTTGCCCTGGGTGGCGAACCACTTGGCGAGCTTGCCGATCGATGTCGTCTTGCCTGCTCCGTTGACGCCGGCGACCATCACGACGAGCGGATGGCCCCTGGTGAAATCGAGGCGGCCTTCGGCCGGTGCCAGCAGCGCGACAAGCTCGTCGCGCAACGCGAGCCGCACCTCGTCCTGCGTCTTCAGGCCGTCGAGTTTGATCCGTTGTCGCAGCGAGCCGGTGAGGCGGGCTGAAGTCGTGACGCCGACGTCGGCGCCGATCAGCGCCATCTCGAGTTCCTCGAGGAAGTTCTCGTCGACGACACCTCCCGAAAACAGCCCGACGATGTTGACGCGGGTCTTGGTCAGCCCGTCCTTGAGACGGGACAGCCACCCACCTTTGGCGCCGGAAGCGGGGCTTATCATCGAACGATGCGGGGGAAGCGAGAGGGAAAACCGGGGGAACCGGGCGGGCCGCGGCGCGAAACGCGAGTGACGCGACCGGGTGAATCCAGTGTATCAAAGGAAGCGTCACGTACCGACGGGCGGTTTGCCCGCGCTCCAGCGAGTGTCCGGATCATCGGCGGGCAGTGGAAGCGGACCCCGCTCGCTGTCGTCGATGCGCCCGGCCTGCGCCCCTCGTCCGACCGCGTGCGTGAGACGGTCTTCAACTGGCTCGCGCACTTCATCCCAGATCCTTCGTCCGTTTCCGGACTGGACCTGTTCGCCGGTACCGGCGTCCTCGGATTCGAACTGGCCTCCCGCGGCGCGGCGCGCGTCACTCTGGTCGAACGCAACGCCACGCTCGAGGCCCAGCTGCAGCGCCTGAAGCGCAAGCTCGGCGCCGACATGGTAACGATAGTCCGAGGCGATGCGCTCGCGTTCGCGCGCGGCGCGCCGGAGCAGTCCTTCGACGTCGTTTTCCTCGACCCGCCGTTCGACTCGGATCTGCTCGAGCCGGCCCTGCAGGCTGCGGCGCGACTGGTCTCGACCGACGGGCTCATCTACGCGGAGAGCGGGGTGCCGCTGGAAGAGCAAGCCGCTCTCGCACGCGGGCTGCGCATCGTCAGGGCAGGACGGGCCGGGCACGTGCACTTCCACCTGCTTCAGCGGGCATAATCCGCGCGGCTGCGGGACCCGCTGGCCAGGAGAACATCAATGGTGATTGCGGTCTATCCGGGGACGTTCGACCCGCTGACGCGCGGGCACGAAGACCTCGTGCGTCGCGCGGCCGGGCTGTTTTCGAAGCTCGTCGTCGGCGTCGCCGACAGTCGTGCGAAGAAGCCTTTCTTCAAGCTGGACGAGCGGATCGCGATCGCGCGCGAAGTCCTGTCGCACTATCCGAACGTCGAGGTCGCCGGGTTCCGCGGGCTGCTGAAGGACTTCGTGCGCGACCAGAACGCCCGCGTGATCGTTCGCGGCCTGCGCGCCGTTTCCGATTTCGAGTACGAGTTCCAGATGGCCGGCATGAACCGCTACCTGCTGCCCGACGTCGAGACGATGTTCCTGACGCCGTCGGACCAGTACCAGTTCATCTCGGGGACAATCGTGCGCGAGATCGCGCAGCTCGGTGGCGACGTCAGCAAGTTCGTCTTCCCGTCGGTCGAGAAGTGGCTTCACGCGAAGCTCGCGCAAATGGGATCGAGCGCGCACGAGACCGAGTAGCGTTCCCTTGGGGCACGAACGCGGCCCCGAACCGCGGATGACCCTCCCGAACTCCGGCCGGGACGACCGGATCGACGCCCTGCGCGGACTCGCGCTGCTCGGCATCCTGCTCGTCAACATCCAGTCCTTCGTCTGGGGAGGCACCAGCCCCGCCGGGTACCTGCTCGACGACGCAACCGCGCTCGATCACGCGCTGTTCGTCCTCATCGTCATCTTCGTGAACACGAAGTTCCTGCCCTTGTTCGCCATGCTGTTCGGTGCGGGCTTCGCGCTGCTGTTCGCCAGGCTGCGCAACGTGACCTCGGCGCCGCACACGGTCTTTCGGCGCCGCATGCTGTTCCTCCTCGCCTTTGGAGTCCTGCACGGCGTGCTGTTCTACTTCGGAGACATCACGCAGATGTACGCGCTCGCCGGCCTGGTCCTGCTGCTGTACGACGGCCACGGGCTCGCTGCGCTGCGGCGCGCCGTCGTCCTTTGGTGGAGCGGCGCGCTCGCGCTGACCGCCCTGCTGACATGGGGCGTCGCAGGCAGTCTGCCGGACCCGATCGAGCTGGCCAGCGAGCTGGAGGCCAACTTCGCTGTCTTCACCGGCGAGGGCTTTTTCGCGCAGCTGCCGACGCGGGTGAGCCTGTTCGTCGAGATCGTGTTCGCGAACCTGATCGGCCTGCCGATGGCCGTCGCGCTCATGCTGACCGGCATGCTCGCGCAACGTGCAGGCTGGCTGGCGGATCTTGCTGCGCCGGCGTGGCGCAAGGCACTCGTGATCGGGCTCGGTGTCGGGCTGCCGGCCTCGCTCGTCTACGGGGTGTTGCTCTACACGGAGGCGGAGATGCACGGGCTCGGCGCCTACTCCGCCGTGGCGGCGATGCCGGGTGCCCTCGGAGCGACCTTGTCGTTCGCCTACGCCGCGCTGTTCCTCCGGCACGCGTCGCCGACGCTGCTCCGCTGGCTTTCGCCGGCCGGGCGCATGCCGCTCACGAACTACCTGCTGCAGTCCATCGCAATGGGTGCCTTGCTGTCCGGGTGGGGCTTCGCGCTGGCGCCCCGCCTCGGCTATGCGGAAACCGCGGGGGTGGCGCTGGCGATTTTCGCCGCGCAGCTCGCGCTGAGCCACTGGTGGCTGCGACGCTTCGGCCAGGGGCCGCTGGAACTCGCGTGGCGGAAGTGGACGTACTCCGGCATGCCGCCACCGGCGGCGCTCAGAACCGGAGAGTGAGCTCGACCTCGTTGCCGACCTGCAACTCGCTTCCGGCGCCGCGCGCCACGATGCCGTTGACGCCAAATGTGACGCCGCCGGCCCGCGCGTCGTTGCGGTAGGCCGCGAGGGTGTCGCCGGGCTCGGTGCCCTGTTCGCCGCGCGCCGGATCGACGCTCGGGACCGTGCAGCGCACGCAGGGCTTCACCAGCTCGATCACCGCGTCGCCGACCCGCGCTTCACGCGCGTAATCCTCTTCGAACGCGTCGACGCCGTCGATCACGATGTTCGGCCGGAAGCGATCGATATCGACCGGCGCGTGGCCCTTCGTCTTCAGCCGCGCGTTGAGGTGCGCTAGCGAAGCCTCGCTCGTCACGAGCAGCGCGAACGCGTCGGCGAACTTGTACGGCGCCTCGGTGGCGCCGGTGTACTGGCGCTTCGAGATGCGCTTCGCGAGGGGGTCGAATCGCATCAGTCGTGAGCGCCGTCCGAGAAAGTCGCTGAACCACTGGTCCGCGAGATCGCCCTGGGTGACGGCGTCCAGTTCGTCGTCCCATACCCGGATGCGCACGACGTCGCCTTCCGACTCGAACGGGATGTCGAGCGACAGCATGCCGGGCGCGGAAAGGCGCAGCGCGCCGGTCAGCAGGCGCGTTTCGATCAGCGCCATCTTCGGAAACTCGCGCTGGCTCAGGAACTCGTTGTGGTCGTCGACGATGACCCACTCGCGGTCGCCGATGTCGCCGACCGCCAGGCCGGTGGGTACCAGTTGCGCAGTACGCAGCGCGACTCCCCGGCAGCCTTTGACCGGATAGAGCAGCAGGCGGGAAATGGTGGCTGGCATGGGCACGAGGCGACGTGTGGGTGCGCGGTGCGCCAGTATCCCACTCAGCCGCCGGCGCGCGTGGGAAGCCCTAGACGTTGAACCGGAAGTGCATCACGTCGCCGTCGTGGACGACGTAATCCTTGCCTTCGAGCCGCATCCGCCCGGCCTCCTTCGCGCCGGCCTCGCCCTTGCATCGGACGTAGTCGTCGAACGCGATCGTCTCGGCGCGGATGAAGCCCTTCTCGAAGTCGGTGTGGATCACGCCGGCCGCCTGCGGCGCCGTCGCGCCGCGCACGACGGTCCAGGCGCGCACTTCCTTGGGGCCGGCCGTGAAGTACGTCTGCAGGCCGAGCAGCGTGTAGGCCGCACGGATCACGCGGTTCAGGCCCGGTTCGTCCATTCCCATGTCGGCAAGGAAGACGCCCTTGTCCTCGTCCGACATGTCGGCGATCTCCGCTTCGACCTTCGCGCAGACCGCGACGACCGGCGCACCCTCCCGCGCGGCGCGCTCGCGCACCTTGTCGAGCAGCGGGTTGTCGACGAAGCCGTGTTCCTCGACGTTCGCGACATACATCGTCGGCTTGGCCGTGAGCAGGAAGAGCGGCCGGAGCACTTCGCGCTCTTCCGGGTAGAGGTCCACGCTGCGCACCGGCCGTGCCTCGTTCAGCGCGGGCTGGATCTTCTCCAGCGCGTCCACCAAGCGCTTCGCTTCCTTTGCGTCCGGGCCCTGGCCGGTCTTGGCGACCTTGGTGTACTTCGCAAGCTGCTTGTCGACCGTCTGCAGGTCGGCGAGCGCGAGTTCGGTGTCGATCACCTCGATGTCGGACACCGGGTCGACCTTGCCTGCTACGTGAATCACGTTGGGGTCATCGAAGCAGCGGACGATGTGCGCGATCGCGTCGCACTCGCGGATGTTCGCGAGGAACTGGTTGCCGAGGCCCTCGCCCTTGCTCGCCCCAGCGACCAGTCCGGCGATGTCGACGAACTCCACCGTCGCCGGAAGCACCTTCTCCGGCTTCGCGATGCCGGCGAGCGCCGTGAGCCGCGGATCGGGCACCTCGACGATGCCGATGTTCGGCTCGATCGTGCAGAACGGATAGTTCTCGGCCGCGATGCCGGCCTTGGTGAGCGCGTTGAAGAGCGTCGACTTGCCGACGTTCGGCAATCCGACGATGCCGCATTTCAATGCCATGGGGGAAACCTTGATGTGTGCGCCGGAAGCGGCGCAAAGGTGGGATTATCGCAAGCCCGCCAAGGTCGAGCGAACGCCATGACAGTGCAGCTTAGAGAGGTCACTCGCGACACGGTTTCTGCCGTCTGCAAGCTGGACGCGGGTGACGACCGCAAGCAGGTGGCTCCGAACTCGGTGTCGATCGCGCAGGCGCACTTCCAGGGCGAGGCCTGGTTCCGCGCCGCGTACGACGATGATCTGCTCGTCGGCTTCGTGATGCTGTACGACCCCACGCTGGTCGAGAGCCCGGACGAGCCCGACTTCTTTCTCTGGCGGCTCATGATCGACCAGTCGCATCAGGGCAAGGGCTACGGACGGGCGGTGGTCGAAGCCCTGGTCGAACACGTGCGGACCCGCCCCGGCGCACAGCGGTTGCTGGTGTCCCACGTCAAGAGCGCGGACCGGCTCAGCCGCTTCTACCAGTCGCTCGGGTTTCGGTACACCGGGGTGGAAGACGATGGCGAACTCGTCATGGAGCGGACGCTGGGTTGAAGCCTCCGCGTACTGCGCGCGGCGCATTCCGGGTGACGATCCGCGGCTAGAGCGGCCGGGCCATCGTCAGGTCGGGGCGGTTCAACCAGGCGATCGCGGCTTCGGCGAACCGTTCCGACTCCGCGATCGCCCGCTCCCACGCGCCGATGCGCGCGGCGTGATCCAGTCCGTACCTGTAGAAATCGCTGCGATCGGGCAGCCTGCGGTTCGGCAGGCGATCGAGCATGGCGCGCGACGGCGCGATCAGGACGACGTTCGCTAGCCAGTGGTGGCGCCGCGGCCGCTCGCGCCACGGCAGGAACTTGTCGAGCCACCCGGGCGTCACGTACGGAACGAAGTGCGGATACAGCACGATGCCGTCGTAGCGGTCGTACGGCAGCAGCAGGTGGTAGTCGATCAGGCCGCCGTCCCAGTAATCGCCAGGCGGTGCGGCCAGTACGTCCCGGACCGGATCGCACACGAGCGGGATCGAGCCCGAGGCGAGCAGCGCATCCTCGATGTTGTCGCGCGTGAGCGCGACCTGCGTCAGGCCGAAGGCGTCGAAGGCGGGCGGCAGCTTCGAGGGCGCGCCGGCATGGAACACGACGCGCTCCATGTGGTCGGCCAGCCGGCGGCGCGACGCGGCGTTGACGAGCGCGACGCGCCCGAACGCGAGCTTCGAACGGTCGTCCGCCAGCGCGCCGCGCGCCCGAGAGGTGATCACTGATAGCGCCACGCCGGGGCGCAGCGCCAGATCGGGCCCTTCGAGGACCGAGCGGGCGAGGCCGCGACAGACGGAAGCCACCTGCGACGGCGACGGCCGCTCGTCGTAGTTCTGCTCGCGAACGTACGCGTGCTGCAGGCGGTCGAGCGCCGCGATGGGATCGTCCTGCGCAAGCGACGCCATGCGCCATGCCCCGATCGAAGCTCCGACGAGTTCCATCGAGCGCGTGCGCGGCAGCCACTCGCGCGCGAACAGGCGATCGAACGGCAGCAGCGCCAGGCCCTTGGGCCCGCCCGCCGCGGCCGGCATGCAGCGAATGGTCTCGGGCGCCAGGCCGTCCGCTTCGATGCGGCGGCGCGCCTCGGCCCCGAGGCGGATGTCGAGCAGGTCGAACATGTCGGCGCGGAATTTCAGCGCGGAATCTCAGCGCGTATGCAGCTTCAGCATCGCCGCTTCGAACCTGCCGCTGACCAGGTGGTCGACGATGCCCTGGCCGCGTTCGATCGCGGCGTCGATCAGGGTCGCCTCCTCCTTGCGCGGACGATGCAGCACGAAGTCGGCGACGTCCTGCTCGAGCTGCAGCTCGCGGGGATGCCCGATGCCGATGCGCAGCCGCCAGAACTCCGGCGTCGACATCCGCGCCTGCGTGTCCTTCAATCCGTTGTGTCCCGCGGTGCCGCCGCCGAGCTTCAGCTTGATGCTGCCGGGCGGCAGGTCGAGCTCGTCGTGTGCAAGCAGGATCTGGTGGGGCAGTATCTTGTAGAACAGCGCGAGCGCGACGACGGACTGTCCGGACCGGTTCATGTAGGTCGACGGCTTCAGCAGCCACAGCTCGGTGCCGCCCACCTTCGCTCGCGCGACGTCGCCGCTGAACTTGCGCTCATGCGAGAAGCGCGCGCCGAGGTCGCTGGCGACGGCGTCGGCGAACCAGAAACCCGCGTTGTGCCGTGTCTCCGTGTACTCCGGCCCGATGTTGCCGAGCCCGACGATGAGTCGAATCCGCGCGCTGTGGTCGATGGTGTCTGTCATCGTGCAAAGAAAAGGCCCGTTGCCGATCTCCGACAACGGGCCCGATTGTGCCGCAGCGCCAGCGCCGACCCGGCGCCGGCTTCAAGCGGATTACTTCTTCTTGTCGCCGCCCTTGGCTTCCTTGGCGCCCTTGGCTTCCTTGCCGCCCTTGGCAGCCTCGGCGGCCGGGGGCGGTGCCTTCTGGGCGGTCGCCGGCACTTCGGCGGCGACCGGCGTCGCAGCCGCCACCTCTTCTTCGGCCGCTTCGCCGTGCGTGCTGACGGCGGCGACGACCGGGTTCTCCTTGCCCTTCAGCACCGGAGAGACGCCGGACGGAAGCTTCAGGTCCAGCACGCGCACGGTCTCGTGCGCCTTGAGCTCGGAGAGGTCGACCTCGACGAACTCCGGCAGGTCCTTCGGCAGGCACGCGACGTCGATCTCGGACATCACGTGGTTGATCAGGCCGCCCGCGACCTTGACCGCCGGCGAGTCCTCCTGGCCGACGAAGTGCAGCGGGACCCGCATGTGGATCTTCTGGTCCTCGGAGACGCGCTGGAAGTCGATGTGCAGCACCTGCGGCTTGTACGGGTGCATCTGGAACGCGCGCAGCAGCACGCGCTCGCTCGTGCCGTCGAGTTCCATGTCGAGGATCGACGCGTGGAACTTCTCCTTGCGCAGCGCATGGAACAGGTTGTTGTGGTCGACCTCGATCGCCTGCGCGTCGGTCTTGCCGCCGTACAGGACTCCGGGCACCTTGCCCAGGTGGCGCAGACGGCGGCTCGCACCCGTCCCTTGCGCGTTGCGTGTGGTTGCTACGACTTTCATTTGCTTCTCCAGTTGAGGCAGCGGACCGCGACCAGTCACCACTGCCGTTCGTACGACGCGGCCCATCCGCGTCGCTTGGCACCGCGCACTTGCGTTGCCTTTGCCCTCAAAAAGATCGTCTGGCTCTGCCAGCGATCTTTTTCAAATCAGATCGCGCGAAAGTAGGTTTTTACTTTCGCGCGCCGCGCTATTCGATGAAGAGCGAACTCACCGAGTCTTCCCGCGCGATGCGCGAGATCGTCTCGCCGAACAGCGCCGCGCACGACAGCTGCCGGATCTTCCTGCAGGCCTGCGCCTCGTCCGACAGCGGGATCGTGTCGGTGACGACGAGTTCGTCCAGCACCGAATTGTTGAGCCGCTCGATGGCCTTGCCCGACAGGACCGGGTGCGTCGCGTAGGCCATCACGCGCTGCGCCCCGCGCTCGCGCAGGGCCTGGGCAGCCTGGCACAGCGTGTTCGCGGTGTCGACCATGTCGTCCATGATCACGCAGTTGCGGCCCTCGACCTCGCCGATGATGTGCATCACTTCGGCGACGTTCGCGCGCGGACGTCGCTTGTCGATGATCGCCAGTTCGGCGTCCATGCGCTTCGCGATCGCGCGAGCGCGCACCACCCCTCCCACGTCCGGCGACACCACGACGAGGTTGTCGTAGTTGTGCTTCCAGATGTCGCCCAGCAGGATCGGTGCCGCGTAGATGTTGTCGACCGGGATGTCGAAAAAGCCCTGGATCTGGTCGGCGTGAAGATCCATGACCAGGAGGCGGTTCACGCCCGCCACCTGCAGCATGTTCGCGACGACCTTGGCGCTGATCGCCACGCGCGCGCTGCGCGGGCGGCGGTCCTGGCGCGCGTAGCCGAAGTACGGAATCGCGGCGGTGATGCGTCCGGCCGACGCGCGCTTCAGCGCGTCGACCATGATCATCAGTTCCATCAGGTTGTCGTTGGTCGGCTGGCAGGTCGACTGCAGCACGAAGACATCCTTGCCGCGCACGTTCTCGAACAGCTCGACCGTCACTTCGCCGTCGGAGAACTTCGACACCTGCGCCTTGCCAAGCCGTATGTTCAGGTGCTGGGCGACCGTCTGGGCGAGACGCGGATTCGCGTTGCCCGTGAACACCATCAGGTTGTCAGGGACCAGCAAGGCCATGGTTAACACCGCGTCCGCGGCTCCCCGTGCAGCGGCAATCGCCGCTCACCCCGTGCGTGACCGGCCGCCTCGGCGCACGCGCTGAAACAAACTCGCCGGAATGCCCACCGACCATGCGTCGTCGACATTCCGGCGGCCAAGATGCCCGTCTCGACGGGGCCCGTTGTGTGGCTGGGGAGGAAGGATTCGAACCCTCGAATGGCGGAATCAAAATCCGCTGCCTTAACCAGCTTGGCGACTCCCCAGCGCTAAACCTTCAAGAGATTCCGGCGCTGCTACTGCCTTGATCGCACCCGCCTGCGCTTCACCAGGCCGCGAGCGGGTGTTCGCTCAATCCTCGCACGGCCCAGCGTTGCCATTGGGGCATGCACTCTGCCACCGCGTTTCGCGCTTCGTCCGACGACGCCATCGGCGCGAAGACTGCCGACCCGGATCCCGTCATTCGCGCCGGTCCGTGGCGCTGCAAGTGCGCTAGGGCCTGTTCGATCTCGGGGAAACGACGCCGCGCGACCGGTTCCAGGTCGTTGGCACCAAAAAGTGTCTGCGGAAGGAGCCCGACTGCAACAGAAAAGTCCGCCATTTTCGTGGGTTTGGTATTTCGTGTCAAACCGGGGTCCGCGAAGATTTCCCGAGTGGAAACATGCACTTGAGGCCAGATCACCGCATACCACGCGGGCGGGGTGATGACGGCGTGCAATTCCTCGCCAACACCTTCGGCGAAGGCGTTGGCGCCGTGCAGGAAGAACGGCACGTCCGCACCCAGCGGCAGCGCGATCGCGGCGAGGCCAGGGCGGGTGAGGCCGAGTCCCCACAAGCGGTTGAGAGCGATCAGCGTGGTGGCGGCATCGGACGATCCTCCACCCATGCCGCTGCCGGCCGGGATGTTCTTCGTCACGCGGATCGAAGCGCCGAGGCGGCAACCGGTCGCCTGCTGGAGCGCCAGCGCCGCGCGCACTGCCAGATCGTCGCCGGCGTCCCAGCGCAGCTCGCCTTCGCGCACGATCTGCCCGTCGCCGCGCCGTTCGAAGTCCAGCCAGTCCGCGAGATCGATCAGCTGGAACGCGGTCTGCAGCGTGTGATAGCCGTCCGCGCGACGGCTGGTCACGTGCAGGAAGAGGTTCAGCTTGGCGGGGGCGGGCAGGCCGAGCGCGGACTCCATGCGCTCATGTTAACGGCCGGGCGCTCGCAGCTCGCAGCATCTGGCCTCGACCCCTCATGGTGGTTCCTTCGCCCCTAGGTGGCGGGGTCGTCGACGACGAGCCGCAGGACCACTCCCGGAGCAAGCGGTGAAGCGGCGCGTTCGAGGACGATGAGGCGCGGGCGACCCGACGATGCAAAGGTCTCGGCAATCTGCACTGTCCAGCCATCCTGCTCGATGAGCAACAGCCGGCTCCCGTCGCGTTCCACCCGGGCGGGGCGGGACGGCACGGGTCGGCCCTCGATCCAGTCGGGCAGCCCGCTGACCGGGAGCCGCCATCCGAGCAACTGCTCGGCCAGTGCATCGGCATCGGGCCCGCGCGCTTCCTGCATCCCCGGGCCGTTCGCGCTCGCTCCATCGGGGCCGACCTCGATTCGCGCGACCGTCGTGCCCAGCGGCGTCGCGAGATCGATGCGCTGGCGATCGCCGCGCGCCTCCACGCTGAACCGTCCCGAGACGCTTTCGCGCTTGTCCCCCTGGGTGGCAATCGCAGAGAAGCGTCCCGTGTAGACACGATCGGGAGTCGCTTCCGGCGCCGTGGCGCAAGCCGCCAGTGAGCCTGCGAAAAGCACGACCAGCCAGCGTCCGGTCGCCCATCGCGCAACGCTCGCGCCATGTGACGGCCACGATGCCGCCATCGTTACAGGCCTATGCGAAGGCGGGCGATGGTCGAAAGAAGGAGTTCGTTGCCCGGCTCCTGCGAGCGCACTTCGCGCAGCAGCTTGCGCGCGCCGTTCTGGTCGCCGGACACCCACAGCACCTCCGCGAGATGGATTGCAACCTCGGCCTCCGGTTTCGCGTTGTAGGCGCGCTCGAGGTGCTCGCGCGCCCGCTTCAGGTCGCCCATGCGGAAGTACACCCATCCGAGCGAGTCGAGGATGTAGGGATCGGCGGGATTGAGCTCGTGCGCCTTCTCGATCAGCTGGAGCGCCTCCGGCAGGCGCGTGTTCCGATCGGCGAACGTGTAGCCGAGCGCGTTGTAGGCGTGTGCATAGTCCGGCTTGAGCTCGATCACGCGCCGCAGGTGCCGTTCCATTTCAGTGAGCCGATTGGTTCGCTCGGCCGCCATCGCCGTGTCGTAGAGCAGCGACAGGTTGTCCGCATTCTTCGCGAGCGCCTCGGCGAGCATCGCGTAGGAATCCTCGTGGCGCTTCGCGTCGCGCAGCAGTTGCGCCTCGGCGATCACGAGCTGCACGCGTTCGTCGTCCGTCTGCGGCTTGATGCCGCGCAGGACCTTCCGGCCGTCCTCGAGCCGGTTCATCTTCGTGAGCACGGACGCCTCGCGCACGCGCGCCTGCAGGTACTCCTCGCCGCCTTCGATCTTGCGAAGCCACTTCAAGGCCTCGGCGTACTGCCGGTCTTCTTCGGCGAGCTGCGCGAGGTTCAGGTACGCGCTGTCGGCATCGCGCTCCTCGTTGCCCGGTTCCGCGAGCAGCGCGAGATATCGCTGCAGGTAGCTGCGCGCGTCGGCCTTGAGGTTGCCCTGCATCGACAGCAGCGCCATCGAGTAGACGAGGGCCGGATTCTTCGGGTCCGCCTGCAGCAGTCGTTCAAACTGCCCGCGTGCGGCGGTGTACTGCTTGTCGGCGATGAGCAGGCGCGCATACGCCAGCCTCGGCTCGGTCGCCTTCGGGTTTCGCTCCAGGTAGCGCGCCAGTACGTCCATGGCGCCGCGGCGATCGCTCCCCTGCATGAACTGTGCGGCGGTCATCGCGGCGCGTTCCGAGTCCGGGGCCAGCTCGACGGCGGCCTTCGCTTCCTCGATCGCGCGGCTGTTCAGTCCGGCCGCCTGCGCGCCATTGGCGAGCACCAGCCGGACTTCGGCCGTCTTGCCGTAAGGCTGCGCGAGCCGCTCGAGCAACGCGAAGGCGCCCGCGCGATCCTGGCTGCGCGTCAGCGCGCGCTGGATGCGACCCAGTTCTTCCGCGGGTTGCTTCGCCGCCTTCAGTTGCTCGCTGAAGATCGCGTGGGCGTCGTCGAACTTGCCGCTGGCCGCGTACAGCATCGCCACCGTCTGGCTCGCTTCGCTGGAACGCGGCGCGAGTTCATGCCACAGCTTCGCCGCCTCGAGGCTCTCGCCGAGCGCACGGCCTTGCAGCGCGAGTTCGGTGGCGCGTTTCGCGAGCCGCGGATCGCGCGTGTCGCGGGCGAGCTTGAGGTACAGCGCGTAGGCCGTGCCCAGTTCTCCGCGCTGGGCCGCGACTTCGGCTGCCATCAGCTGGTACAGCAGCGCGCCGGACAGGTCGACGTCCGGAGCGTCGTCTGCCCCGGCGGGTTCAACCGGGGCGGCGGGTACCGGTGCCGTCTGTGCGACGACCGCGCCGCCGTCGCTCGCGCGGGAACCGGGGCTCGCGCAACCTAGAATCGCAACGCTCACGGCACCGGCGAGGACGCGCGCACTGCGGACGACGAACGGCGCGGGGTGAAGCTGGGATTCGGGCATCAGGACGGCCACGGCGGCAAAGCACGACCGCTGGCGAGGGACGATGAAGATACGTTGCACATTAACAGAACGATGCAAGGTGGATTGCGGGGTCGCGCGTGCCTGAACTGCCTGAAGTCGAGGTCACGCGGCGGGCCCTCGCGCCCCACGCGGAAGGCCGCGTCATCGAGCGTGTCGAGATCCGCGACCGGCGGCTGCGCTGGCCGGTTCCCGTCGATCTCGCGAGCCACCTCGTCGGAGCGCGGGTCGAGCGCATCGACCGGCGCGGAAAGTACCTCCTGTGGCGATTGCCGGCCGGGGTGCTGATCTCCCATCTCGGCATGTCCGGCGTCTGGCGGGTCCTTCCCCGCCGCCGCGGCGTTCCCGCCGCGGGAGTGCACGACCATGCCGACCTGCTGTTCGCGGAGGACTGCATTCGCCTCACCGACCCGCGGCGCTTCGGCGCGCTGCTGTGGCACCCGTTGAACGACGGACCTGTGGACTCGCACCCGCTGCTTGCCGGACTGGGGATCGAGCCGTTCGATCCGCGGTTCGGCGGCGCCTGGCTATACCGCGGCACGCGCGGCCGGTCCGCGGCCATCAAGCAGGTCCTGCTGGCCGGTGACGTCGTCGTGGGCGTGGGGAACATCTACGCTTCGGAGAGCCTGTTTCGTGCCGGCATCAACCCGAAGATCGCAGCTCGGCGCCTCGGGCCGGCGCGCTGCGATCGGCTCGCTGTCGCGATTCGTGAAGTGCTTGCCGAAGCGATCGCGGTGGGCGGCAGCACGCTTCGTGACTTCGTTGGCGTCGACGGAGCCGAGGGCTACTTCATGCTCGACGCATTCGTCTACGAGCGTGCCGGCCAGCCGTGCCGGGTCTGCGGCGGCGAGATTGCGCGCATCGTGCAGGGCCAGCGCGCCACGTACTACTGCCGCCGCTGCCAGCGCCGCTGAGTCCCGGCCGGTCGAGCGAAGTCGCACGTCAATCGGCCCCTGCTTGAGCATTCGAGTGACTGTGCCGCGCAGAGGTCGCGTGCTATAGATTGCGCTCGGGCCGCGCGCTCACCGCGACCCGCTGCAACCATGGCTCCCCTGGCGTCCCGATTCGAGGAATACGGCAACTGGCGCGACTCGCTGGCGACGGCGATCGTCGACCTGCGCCAGTGGATGAGCGAGACGCAGATGCTCGAGGGCGACGTTGGGCGACGCCTCGACCTCGCGCTCGATCGCCTGGCCGAGGACAAGCTCGTCATCGCATTCGTCGCCGAGTTCTCCCGCGGAAAGTCCGAGCTGATCAACGCGATCTTCTTCGCGGAGTACGGCAAGCGCGTGCTTCCGTCGGCCGCGGGGCGCACGACGATGTGCCCGACCGAACTGCTGTACGACGCGACGTTGCCGCCCTGCATACGCGCGCTGCCGATCGAGACCCGCGCCCGGGCCGGTTCCACGTCCGACTTCAAGCGGCTCGCCCACGAGTGGAGAGTGTTTCCGGTCGACACGGGTTCGCCGGACGGAATGCTCGAGGCCTTCAAGATGGTTGCCGAAACGGTCAGCGTGACCGTCGACGAGGCGCGCGGCTACGGGCTGTTCGATCCCGATGATCCCGACCAGGCCGTCGCCATCGACGCGGGTGGCATGGTCGAGATCTCGAAGTGGCGTCACGCGATCATCAATTTCCCGCATCCGCTCCTGAAGCGGGGGCTCGTGATCCTCGACACGCCGGGCCTGAACGCAATCGGGGCGGAACCGGAGCTGACGCTGTCGCTCGTTCCGAACGCGCACGCGGTGCTGTTCGTGCTCGCGGCAGACACCGGCGTCACTCGCAGCGACCTCGACGTCTGGCGGCACGTCGTCGGCGACGCGGGTCATCGCAACCACATCGCTGTTCTGAACAAGATCGACGGACTGTGGGACCCGTTGAAGACGACGGACGAGATCGAGCGCGAGATCGAGCGCCAGGTCCAGGCCGCGGCGTCCACGCTGGACCTGGAACCGACTCGCGTCTTCCCGGTGTCGGCGCAGAAGGGCCTCGTCGCCAAGGTGCAGGCCGATGACGCCCTGCTGCAGGCAAGCCGGCTGCCGCAGCTCGAGGAGGCGCTGGTAGAACTCCTGGTGCCGGCCAAGCAGAAGATCGTCCGCGACCAGACCGTGACGGCCGCTGATCGCGTGGTCTCGGACGCGCGGCAGGCGCTGTCGGCGCGCGAACGCGGCGTGATCGAGCAGCTGTACGAGCTTCGTTCACTTCAGGGCAAGAACCAGAGCTCGATCGAGCGGATGACGCGCCGCGCGTACGCGGAGCAGCGCGAGTTCGAGGAAGTGGTGCGAAGGATCGTCGCCGCGCGCGCCGTCCTGTCGCGGCTGTCCGACGACATGTTCAAGCCGCTGCGCGTCAGCGCGCTGCGGGACCATGTGCTCGCGACGCGCAGCCGGATGAAGGCGAGCCAGCTGTCGCTGCAGCTCGCCTCCGCCGTCAAGGCGTACTTCGCGGGCCTGCGCGACATGCTGCGCGAAGCAAATGCCAAGATCCTCGAAATCGAACAGATGGTCATCGGCGTGCAGCGGCGTTTCGCCGAGGAACTGGGCTGGAGCCTGTCGCCGCCGATGTCGTTCTCGCTCGACACCTACATCGCCGAAGTGGAGCGCGCCGAGGCGGCGTACCGCTCGCAGTTCGGCGCGCTCGCGGTCCTCACGACGGACAAGTGGGCGCTGATGCAGCGTTTCTTCGACACGGTTGTGTCGAAGTCGCGCGAGGTGTTCTCGGCCGCCGAGCGCGACGCCGAGGCGTGGGTCAAGTCGCTGCTGCCGCCTGTCGAGATGCAGGTGCGCGAGCAGCGCTCCCAGCTCAGGAAGCGCGCCGAATCGGTGACGAAGATCCGCGACGCGCAGGGCTCGCTCGACGACCGCATCTCCGAACTGGAGGAGGCGCTCGAGGACGCCCACGGCAAGCTCGCCGAGGTCAAGCGTCTTGCCGACCGCATCCGCGAAATCGGCGCGCGGGCACGCGTCGACGACGCGGCCGACCGAGAGCCGCTTGCGGCGTAGGTGAGCCGGCACTCGATGTCCTTCGCCGGCCGGGTCATCGGGTGGCAGCAAAGCCACGGCCGGCGCGACCTGCCGTGGCAAGGCACGCGCGACGCCTACCGCATCTGGGTGTCCGAAATCATGCTGCAGCAGACCCAGGTGGCGGCGGTGATTCCCTACTACACCCGCTTCCTGCAGCGGTTTCCCGATGTCCTGGCGCTCGCCTCATCGCCTTCAGCCGACGTGATGGCTGCGTGGGCGGGCCTCGGCTACTACTCGCGCGCGCGCAATCTCCATCGATGCGCGCAGACGGTCGTCGAGCGTCACGAAGGCCGCTTTCCCGCCACGGTGGACGCACTGGCGGAATTGCCGGGAATCGGGCGGTCGACGGCGGCGGCGATTGCGGCGTTCGCCTTCGGCGAGCGCGCCGCCATCCTCGACGGCAACGTGAAGCGCGTCTTCGCCCGGCACTTCGGCGTGGAAGGCTATCCGGGCGCCACGGCCGTGGAGCGGCGGCTGTGGTCTTTCGCGGAGCGGGAGCTGCCGGCGAGCGGCATCGAAAGCTACACCCAGGGACTGATGGACCTCGGCGCGACGCTGTGTGCGCGGGCACGGCCGCGCTGCGGCGACTGTCCCGTTGCAGTCACCTGCGTCGCGAAGGCGCAGGAGCGGACCGCGGAGCTGCCGGCACCACGGCCTGCGAAGTCCCGGCCGGTGCGCCACGCGATCGTCGTGATCGTGCGCGACGATCGCGGAGCGCTGCTGCTGGAGACCCGCCCCCCAACCGGCATCTGGGGCGGGCTCGTGAGCCTTCCCGAGTTCGAAGCCGAGGCGGACGACGAGCAATTGAAGTTCGCGATCGCCGAGCGATACGCGCTGCAGGTCGATCTGAACGAAGCCCTGCCCGCGCTGCGGCACGAGTTCTCGCACTACAGCCTCGTGATGCATCCAAGGGTGGCGGCCGTTCGGCGCGCGTTGGGGGCTGCGTCCGCGGCGTCGCAGTGGCTCGAACCCGACGCACTTCAGGGCGCCGCGCTGCCCGCGCCGGTGAAGCGGCTGCTCAGGAAGCGGTACGGCGAGTCCTGACTCAGGCCAGCACGGAGTGCTGTTTCAGGTAGGCATGGACGATCTGCAGGCGCGTCGGCGCGTCGGTCAGTTCCATCAGCCGTTGCTTCGCCTTGAGGGGAACCGGCAGCACTTCGCACAGCCGATTCGAGACCCACGCCGATGAATCCATGTGGAACGGCTCCGCGAACGGGAGCTGGGCCAGCGCATCGTCCTGGTCCGGGGCATCCTCCGCGATCTTTCTCTCCTCGAACTGCATCCGAAGATCGTCCAGGATGCGCGACAGGAGATCGACGCACGGCCGGTGCTCGGATGGAATGGGCGCGTCGTCGTCGGGATCGATCAGTTCGACATCGGCAATCACCAGGCCGTCGTCCTGGGTCTCCGTGCCCAGCAGGCGGAACCGGTCCTGTCCCACGGCGCGGATGTGCAGCAGGCCGAGCTGTTTCATGTCCCACGCATCGATCCGCGCCAGGCAGCCGACCTCGGCGAGCGCAGTGGTTCGGCTGACCTCGGAGGCACGCGAATCGGTGATCAGGCACACCCCGAACAGCGTTCCGTCGCGCATGCAGTCACGCATCATGTCGAGGTACCGCGTCTCGAACACGCGCAGCGGCAGCACGCCGTGCGGAAAGAGCACCGCGGACAGCGGGAACAGCGCGACCCGCATCAGCGCCGTTCGGACAGGTCGGTAGAGCGGTGGCGGACGAGCACGTGCTCCTCGCCGGCAAAGCGACGCGCCAGTTCCTCGACGATGTAGACGGACCGGTGGCGTCCGCCGGTGCAGCCGATCGCGACTGTCACGTAGTTGCGATTGTCGGCGACATAGCTCGGCAGCCATTTGCCGATGAAGCGTGCGATGTCGTCGATCATCTCCCCGACCGCCGGAGCCGCCGCGAGAAATGCCGCGACCGGGGGATCGCACCCGGTCAGCGGGCGCAGCGCCGGGTCGTAGTACGGGTTCGGCAGGTTGCGCACGTCGAACACGAGGTCCGCGGCGATCGGGATGCCGTCCTTGAACGCGAACGACTCGAACGAAAGCGTGAGGTTGGCGCGTGGGCTGTCGACGAACTCGCGGACCCAGTGGCGCAGCATGTTCGGCCGCAGCCCGCTCGTGTCGATCACGTGCGCGATCTCGTTCAGCGGCGCCAGCAGTTCCCGCTCCATCGCGATCGCTTCGCCGACGGTCGTCTCGCTGCCCCGCGAGCTGCTCCGCCACGAAACGGGATGGCGTCGCCGGGTTTCCGAGAAGCGCTGCACCAACTCGGTGTCTGATGCCGTCAGGAACAGGACGCGCACGTCGTTGCCGAAGCCGCGCAGCGTGGAGGTCATGTTCGGGACATCGACCAGCGAGGTCTCGCTGCGGGCGTCGATGGCGACGGCCACGTCCTTGTGGTCGGTGTCCGCGAGGTAGGCACAGACTTCGAGCAGGAACGGCGGCGGCAGATTATCGACGCAGTAGTAGCCGACGTCTTCGAGCAGGCGGATCGCAACCGACTTGCCGGAACCTGACAGACCAGTGACGAGGACGATGCGCATGCGTACTCTGACCGGGTACGGCGAAGATTGTTGCACGGCTGCCGCCGTCGCTGCACGAGCCGAGTGAAAAGGGGCGCCGAAGCGCCCCCGGGAGAACCCGTTGCCGGCGGATCGTCAGCCGGACAGGCAGCTCGACATGAACTTCTTGCGCTCGTCGCCCGCGAGCTTCTTGTTCCCCGCTTCCTTGTTGCAGAAGCCCATTTTTTCCTGCTGTGTCATCTTCTTGCCACCATCGGCCGACAGGCAGGTGGACATGAACTTCTTGCGCTCGTCGCCCGCGAGCTTCTTGTCGCCCGCTTCCTTGTTGCAGGAAGCCATTTTCTGCTGCTGCGGCGTCATTTCCTTCTTTTCGTCGGCCGCCACGGCTGCCAGCGGCAGCGCGAGACAGGCAGCGATGAGAGCGTGCTTCAGCATCTTTCTTTCTCCCCATTTGTGGCCAACCGGTCGGTCGGCGTCGATCGCCCTGCGCGGGCAGACTGAATTACAGCATGGAGGGCACGGGTCAAAGCAAGCCCGTCGGCAGCAGGCCCTATTCGTCGCCCATCTGCTGCTGCTGTCGCTGGAGAAAGTCGCGCATCGTGTCGACCCCCCGCAACTGCAGGATCGTGTTGCGCACCGCGGCCTCGGTCAGCACGGCGAGGTTGCGGCCGGATGCCACCGGGATGATCACCTTGCGCACGGGCAGGCCGAGCACGTCGTCGGTCTGGCCTTCGAGCGGCAATCGCTCGAGGGTCTCGCTCGACCCGTAGCGCCGCAGTTCGACGATCAATCGCAGCTTCATCTTCCGCCGCACCGCCGTCTCGCCGAAGATCGACTTGATGTCCAGTAGACCGAGCCCGCGGACCTCGAGAAGATTCGAGAGCAGCGGCGGGCACCGACCTTCGATCGTGTCAGGGGCGACCCGCGAGAAGTCGACGACGTCGTCCGCCACGAGGCCGTGCCCACGGCTGATCAGTTCGAGCCCGAGCTCGCTCTTGCCGACTCCGGACTCGCCCGCGATCAGCACGCCCATGCCGAGCACGTCCATGTAGACGCCGTGCAGTGTGCAGTGCGTCGCGAGCAGCTTCGCAAGGTAGATGCGCAGGACCTCGATGATCTCCGCGGCCGGCAATGGCGAACTGAGGGTGGGGAGGGCAGCCGCCTCGGCGGCGGCCAGGAGTTCCTCCGGCGCGGTGAGCCCTTCAGCGATGACGAGTCCGATCGGGCCGCCAGCGATCAACTCGCGTGCGTAGTACAGGCGTCGCGCGGGCTCCAGCTTCAGGTAGTAGTGGACTTCCGGATGGCCGAGGACATGCAGTCGGTTGGGGTGGATCAGGTTGAGGTGGCCGACGAGGTCCGCACTCGAGAGACCCGCGTTCGCCGGCGTATCGAGGGGCCTGTCGATCGACGCGCGGCCCGCCAGCCAATCGAGCTTGAGCGAATCCCGGTTTTCCTCGTACAGCGACTTGAAGGTCGGCATTGCTTGAGCGCAGGCGCGGGCGAAGTCGAGAACCCCGCGAGGCTACGCCGAGTGCTCGCCTGCGGCCAGCCGCGAGCTCAGGCCGCGGGCCGAATCGGCTCCCACGCGGTCAGGGCGGCGTGGACAGCTTCGGGACTCGGCGCGTCGAGCAGTGACTGGCGGAATGCCTTGTCCGACAGCATCTGCGCGAGTTCGGACAGCAGATCGAGGTGCGCCTGCGACGCCTGCTCCGGTACCAGCAGGAAGATCATCACTGATACAGGCTGGCCATCCGGGGCGTCGAACGGGACGGGCTCGGCGACCCGCACGAAGGCGGCGACAGCTTCCTTGAGACCCTTGATCCGGCCATGGGGAATCGCCACCCCCTGGCCCAGGCCTGTGGAGCCGAGGCGCTCGCGGGCAAACAGGCTGTCGAAGACCTTCGCCCGGGCAACGCCCTGGTTGTTCTCGAACAGCAATCCGGCTTGTTCAAATGCCCGCTTCTTGCTGGATGCCGGCAGGTCCAGAAGGACGTTGGAGGCGGGCAAAAGGCGCGAAATCAGGTTCATGTACGGCGCGCTCTTCCATGGAGGCTCGCGACGAGCGTAGGCGCATGCTGCGTCCACGTTCGGGCGGGAAGAAGTGAGATCGGCTTCCTTTTTGCAGCCGCCCAAAGGCCGGCCGAAAATCGAAGGCGCGGATCATACACCCCGGCTTCCGCGGTGCAGCAAGGGGGTTTTCCGGGGTGGGAAGGGCGATGTTGCACCTCGGCGACAGCCTCTCCTTGCCCGTTCGCAAGAACCGGGTGGCGGAGCGGCCGGCTGAAACGCACACTGGGCACATGACGACCGGAGACCTGCATCCCCACTACGAACTCGTGGCCCGCGCCATCGCTGCGCTCAGCGGCGGCGCGGACACTTCGCTCGCGGAGCTCTCCAGCCGGCTCGGCGTGTCGGAATTCCACCTGCAGCGAACATTCGGCGAGTGGGCGGGCGTGTCGCCAAAGCGGTTCATGCAGTTCATCTCCAAGGAACGCGCGCTGGCCGCGCTGCGCTCGGAGAACGACGTGCTGAGCGCGACTCTGTCCGCCGGACTGTCGTCGCCCGGCCGGCTGCACGACCTGATGGTGAGCTGCGAGGGGGTGACGCCCGGCGAGGCGCGCTCGCTCGGCGCCGGCCTCCGGATTCGCCACGGCGCTCATGCAACGGCGCTCGGCGTCGCGTTCGTCGGGCTGACCCAGCGCGGCATCTGCCACCTCCGCTTCGTCGACGAGACCGCGGATCCGTTGGCCGAGCTGCGCGATGAGTGGCCGGAGGCCACGCTGGCTGCGGATCCCGCCGCGGCGAGGGACGCGCTCGAGACGCTCGCCCGCCCGCGCGCGCCGATGCGTGTCTGGCTGAAGGGAACGAACTTCCAGATCAAGGTGTGGGAGGCCCTGCTGCGCGTGCCTGAAGGCGAGCTCGTGTCGTACGCTCGTCTGGCCACCGTGGCCGGCATGCCGAAGGCCGTGCGCGCGGTCGCCTCCGCGGTGGCCGCGAATCCGGTTGCCTGGCTGGTGCCGTGTCACCGCGTGATCCGGTCGAGCGGCGTGCTCGGGCAGTACCGCTGGGGGCCCGAGCGTAAGGCCGCTCTGATTGGATGGGAGGCCGCGCGCCGGGAAGCGGCGTGAACCTCACTGCGACTGCTGGGTTTCCGGCTGGCGCTTCAGCGTCCCGGACTGGTGGTTCTTGATGCGATCCTTGTGCCGGAGAACCTGCCGGTCGAGCTTGTCGACCAGGGTGTCGATGGCCGCGTACATGTCTTCCTCGACCGATTCGACGTGAATGTTGTTGCCGCGCAGGCGCAACGTGATCTCCGCCCGCTGGCGGACCTTCTCGACGGTCAGCTGCACGCTGGCATCGATCACCTGGTCGAAGTGGCGCTCGATGCGCGCGAGCTTGCCGGCCACGTAATCGCGCAATGCGGGCGTGACTTCGATGTGATTCCCGTGAATCTGCAGGTTCATGCAACCCCCTTCGTATCAGGTCGGAACGCCGCGTCGGCGGCGCCGGATTACAACGACTTGCGCTGAGCCACTGCCGGAATCTTCATCGCTTCGCGGTACTTCGCCACGGTTCGGCGCGCGACCACGATGCCTTGTTCCCCGAGCAGCTCGGCGAGCTTGCTGTCTGGCAGCGGATTACGTGTGTCCTCGGCTCCTATCAGTTGCTTGATCAATGCGCGGATTGCGGTCGACGACGCTTCGCCGCCCGCTTCGGTCGCCACGTGGCTGCCGAAGAAGAACTTGAGTTCGAGCACGCCGAACGGCGTCGCCATGTACTTGCTGGCCGTCACCCGGGAGATTGTCGATTCGTGCAGCTCGACGGTATCGGCGATTTCCCGCAGCACCAGGGGCCTCATCGCGATCTCGCCGTGGGTAAAGAAATTGTGCTGCCGGTCGACGATTGCCTGTGACACGCGGAGGATCGTGTCGAAGCGCTGCTGGATGTTGCGGATGAGCCAGCGCGCTTCCTGCACGCGCGTGGTCCACTGGGCGCGGTCCGGGCCCTCTGTTCCCCGCGGGGCGCGGTTGCGCTTCAGGATGTCCGCGTAGGCCTGGTTCACGCGCAGGCGCGGCATCACGTCGGGGTTGAGGACGGCAGTCCAACGGTTCTTCACCTTGCGCACGAGGACATCCGGAACGACGTAATCGGCGCGCGTGTCACCAAAGGCTACACCCGGATGCGGCTGCAGTGTGCGGATCAATTGGTGCGCTGCACGCAGTTCATCGTCGGTGCATCCGAGCGCCCGGCGCAACTTGAGGAAGTCCCGCGCCGCCAGCAAAGGCAAGTGCTCGCTCACGATCGCGCGGGCGTGTGCAATGACGGCGGTCAGCTCCGGGGAGGTCCGCGCCATCGCGCTCAGTTGCAGGCTCAGGCATTCGCCGACGTCGCGCGCGCCTACCCCGGCGGGATCGAAACTTTGAAGCAATCGCAGCGCCGTCTTCAGTTCGTCCCGCTCGACCTCGGCCTCCAGCGGGCAGATCGCGAGCAGGTCCTCGAGGCTCTGGTGCAGGTAGCCGTCGTCGTCGAGCGCGTCGATCAGCAACTCGACCAGCGCGCGGTCGCGCGGCGACGCCTTCGTGCACGACACCTGCGCGAGCAGGTGGTCCTTCAGCGTCGTGGCGGTGCCGGCCCACTCGCGCGGGCTGTCGTCGTCCTCGCTCCTGCCTTCGCCGCGAGCGCCCCAGTCGAGCGTCGAGTCGCTGCCCGCGTCGCCTGCGGCCTCTCCGGATTCGCCGGTGGCTGGTGCCTCGTTGCCTTCGCCGTCGCCGTCGGCGTCGGCACCTGGACCCGGCGCTGGAGCTTCGTTGCCCGCGATGGAGCCGTCCGGCTTCACCCGGACGGCAAGGGCCAGCGGGTCGTCATCCCGCTCGAGCAGGGGGTTGTCCGCGAGCGCCTGCTCGATTTCCTGGTTCAGCTCGACGGTCGACAACTGCAGCAGGCGGATCGACTGCTGCAGCTGGGGCGTGAGCGCCAGATGCTGCGACAGCCGCAGTGAAAGCGCCGGCTTCATGCCGAGCGGCGAGTGCTGCGAGGTAGACCGGACGGAGGGAACATCATCGACCTGCGCCTTGCGAGCAGTGACTACATGCGGAAGTGCTCGCCCAGGTAGACGCGGCGGACCGTTTCGTTGCCGACGATCTCCTCCGGCCGCCCGGCCGCGAGCACCACGCCTTCGTTGATGATGTACGCGTGGTCGCAGATGCCGAGCGTCTCGCGCACGTTGTGGTCCGTGATCAGCACTCCGATCCCGCGTTCCTTCAGGAAGCGCACGATGCGCTGGATCTCGAGGACCGCGATCGGGTCCACCCCTGCGAAGGGCTCGTCGAGCAGGATGAAACGCGGGCGCGCCGCGAGCGCGCGCGCAATCTCGACCCGCCTCCGTTCGCCGCCGGACAGCGACAGCGCCGGATTGGTCCGAAGGTGCGCGATCTGCAGGTCATTCAGGAGCTCGTCGAGCCGCTGCGCCACATGCGCGCGAGGCAGAGGCCGCATCTGTTCGTCGACCTGGAGTTCGAGCACGGCGCGGACGTTCTCCTCGACCGTGAGCTTGCGGAAGACGGACGCTTCCTGCGGCAGGTACGACAACCCCATGCGCGCGCGCCGATGGATCGGCAGGTGGGCGATCGACGCTCCGTTCAGGGAGATGCTGCCGGCGTCGAGCGGGACCAGGCCCACGACCATGTAGAAGCACGTCGTCTTCCCCGCTCCGTTGGGTCCGAGCAGTCCGACCACCTCGCCGCTTTCCACTGTCAGCGAGACGTCCTTGACGACCGTGCGGCTGCCGTAGCGCTTCTGGAGATTCTCGACCACCAGGGTGTTGTGCGACCCCCCGGCGCCGATGGTTTTCCCCGAGGCCTGTGCGCGCGTGTCCATTTCAGTCACGGCGCGGATTGGCAAGGTCGCGCGACGGCGCCAGGGGAGCCGGCGAGCCGGGCGATGCCGCGGGCGGCGTGCGGGGACCGATCGTGCCGCGCACCCGGCCATCGCCGGAACCCGGGTCCTTCGGAGTGCCGCCGGTCACGAAGTACTTCGAGTTGCGCTGGTCGTACGTGATGGCGTCGCCGCGCAGCTCATCCCGCTGCACGTCGTTCTCCAGCAGGCGGATCCGCGCTCGCCGCAGCAGCTTGACGGTCTCGGCCTTCTCGTCGTACTCGATCCGTTCGGCGTGGCCATCGACGTATTCCTCGATGCCCGGCTTGCTGATGTCGCGGCGCTGGCGGAAAGTCGCCACCTTGCCGGGCGCGGCCTCGATCACGCCGAAGATGTAACCCTCGGGATCCTTGCGGATCTCCACGCGCTGCCCCGTCGCCCGTATCGTTCCCTTCACGAGCACGACGTCGCCGACGAGCACGCAGACCTGCTTGAGGTCGTCGCACTCGCCGCTGTTGGCCTCGTAGTTCAAGGGCTTGTCGCGGTCCGCGCGCTCGGCGAGCGCAGGCGCCGCGACCGTTGCAAAGGCGATCGCGAGTGCGAGGATCGGCCGCTTCATCGTCTGGTCCCCTGCGTCTGGGCCGCCTCGATCGTTCCGCGAACCTTCGAATGGAACCTCACGACCCGCTTGATGTTGTCGTAGTCCATGCCCACCGATCGAATCAGCGAGTTGCCACGGTCCACCTCGACCGGGAGATCCGTGCTGAATTGCTCGAGATCCGGAAGGGCAAGGAGTTTCTCGGTGGCAAGGCGCATTGGCGGCTCGCCGACGTCGCCCGGAGAACGCGTGAGGACGACGTCGCCGGTCAGCACGACGCGTTCCCCGCCGCCCTCGACCAGCGCCTGCCGCGCGCGCGCCTCGAGGCGGGGCTGGTCCGGTCGAAGGCTCACGAAGCGTGGCTGCTGCAGTTCCGCGCGATCGTCGGTTGCGAAGTGCGTCATCGTCTCGGCGGACAGCCTGTTCGTCGCCCGTCCCATCGCGTCGAACTGCGTCAGCGTCACGCCCTTGACGATGAAGTCAGGACCTTCGCGCGACACCGGGTTCGCGAGATTGCTGAAGCGGCCCACCTGCGAGAACCAGTAGGTGACGCCGGCCAGCCCGGAGAGCAGCAGGACGGCGATGATGGCCGTGATGCGATCACGCACGAAGGCTCGCCTTCATCCGTGCGTCATCCCGGCGAAGTCCACGCCCTTGGCGCGGAGAATGAACTCGGCGAACGCGCGCACCGCCCCGCGCCCGCCGGCCTGCCCGGCGATCCAGTGCGCGGCGGTCTTCACTTCTTCGCGCGCATCGGCAACCGTCGCCGCGAACCCGGCCTGCTCAAGCACCGGCAGGTCCGGGAGGTCGTCGCCGATGAAGCCCGCCTGCTCGGCGGCTAGCCCGGTGTCGCGCAGCAGTTCGTTCCAGGCGGCCGCCTTGTCGCCACGGCCCTGCAGCACGCGCCCGATGCCCAGTTCGCGCGCCCGCGTGCCGACGATGTCCGACGAGCGAGCCGAGAGGATGGCGACCTCGACCCCATGGCTGAGCAGCATCTTGATGCCGTGCCCGTCGCGCACATCGAAGACCTTCAGCGCTTCGCCCTGCGGTCCGTAGTAGAGCCGGCCATCCGTCAACACGCCGTCGACGTCGAGGGCGACGAGCCGGAGCCGGGCCGCGCGCTGCTCGGGCGTCATCAGATCACCTTGGCCGCCATGAGGTCGTGCATGTGCAGGGCGCCGACCAGCTTGCCGCTGGCGTCGACCACCAGCAGCTGGTTTTTCTTGCGCTGGTCCATCAGCTGCGCCGCCTCGGCGGCGAGCACGCCCGGCGCAATGGTGAGCGGATTGCGCGTCATCACGTCGGCGAGCTTCACATTGCGCACGTCGGTCGCGCGCTCCAGCAATCGGCGCAGGTCGCCGTCCGTGAAGATGCCCTGCAGCCGGCCCTCGGCGTCGAGCACCGCGGTCATTCCCAGCTGCTTGCTCGAGATCTCCCGCAGTGCCTCGATCAGGGACGTGTCGATCGTCACGCGGGGAATCCTGTCTCCCGTGCGCATGACGTCACTTACGTAGGTCAGAAGTCGACGCCCCAGCGCGCCCGCCGGATGCGAGCGGGCGAAGTCGTCGGGTCCGAACCCTCGGGCGTCGAGACAGGCGACTGCAAGGGCGTCGCCGAGCGCCAGCATCGCCGTGGTCGAAGATGTGGGCGCGAGGTTCAACGGGCACGCTTCCTTGTCGACCCGCACGTCGAGGTGCACGTCGGCGAGGCGCGCGAGCGACGACGACGCATTGCCGGTCATCGAGATCAGCGGCGTGCCTTCGCGCTTCGCGACGGGAAGCATCATGAGCAGTTCGTCGCCTTCGCCGGAGTACGACAGCGCGACGAGCACGTCGTCGCTCGTGATCATGCCCAGGTCGCCGTGCGCCGCCTCCGCCGCGTGCACGAAGATCGCGGGCGTTCCGGTCGAGGCAAGCGTCGCGGCGATCTTGCGCGCGATGTGTCCGCTCTTGCCGATGCCGCTCACGACGACGCGGCCCTTGCAGAGAAGCAGCAGTTCGACCGCGCGGGTGAATCGATCGTCGAGGCGGGCCGCCAGGGCCTGAACCGCGGCGGCCTCGGTCTGCAGGACGTCCCGCGCCATGTCGAGCGCGTGCGCGGAGGGGACCAGCGGGCTTGCGGACATGGATCTCGGGGATTTGCGTGAGAGCCAGCCGCGATGGATGGCGTACGGCGATAATACACGCGAAGGTTCTGCTGGCATGGGTTTTGCTCTGACGGTTCTGCCCCCTCGTTGATGGCCTCGTCCGGTCTCGAAATCACGCTGTTGCTGCTCGCCGCCGTTGTCGTCGGCGTCGTCGCATTCCGCCTCCTCCAGATGCCGCCGCTGCTCGCTTACCTGGCGGTCGGCATCGTCATCGGGCCGCACGCGCTCGGCCTCGTCCCGGACCTCGAGGACACGCGCTACCTCGCCGAGTTCGGTGTCGTCTTCCTGATGTTCTCGATCGGGCTCGAGTTCTCGCTGGCGCGCCTGAGAACGATGCGCAGGCTCGTGCTCGGCCTCGGTGGTGCGCAGGTGACGCTGACCGTCGTCTCGACCATGGCGGCCGGTTGGCTGGTCGGCCGCTACTTCGGGGTCGGCCTCGCGGGGGCCTTCGCGCTCGGCGGCGCGCTCGCGATGTCGTCGACCGCGATCGTGATGAAGATGATGGCCGAGCGCGCGCAGGTCGACACGGAGCACGGCAAGCGGATCGTCGGTGTCCTGCTGTTCCAGGACCTGGCGGTAGTGCCGCTGCTCGTGATCATTCCGGCGCTGGGCAGCGAAGGATCGAACCTGGCCTGGACGCTCGCCGTCGCGCTCGTCAAGGCGGCGGCGCTGCTGACCGTGCTGCTGGTCGGCGGACAGCGCGTGATGCGCTGGTGGTTCCACACCGTCGCCAAGCGCAAGTCGCACGAACTGTTCACGCTGAACCTGCTGCTGGTGACGCTCGGCCTGGCCTGGCTGACCGAGGAAGCCGGGCTGTCGCTCGCCCTCGGCGCCTTCGTTGCCGGGATGCTGATCTCCGAAACGGAGTTCCGCCACCGCGTCGAGGAGGACATCAAGCCGTTCCGGGATGTCCTGCTCGGTCTGTTCTTCGTCACGATCGGCATGCTCCTCAACGTACGGATCGTGCTCGACAACTTCGGCTGGGTCATGCTCGCGCTGGTCGGCCCGGTGGCGTTCAAGTTCGGGCTGATCGTCGCGCTCGTGCGGCTCTTCGGAGCCACGCCGGGCACCGCGATCAGGACGGGACTCGCGCTGGCGACCGCGGGCGAGTTCGGCTTCGTCCTGCTCGGGCAGGCCGGGACGCACGGACTGCTGAGCCCGCTGGTGCTGCAGGTCGTGCTCGCCTCGATGCTGCTCTCGATGCTGTCCGCTCCGCTGCTCGTGCAGCACAGCGACCGGATCGCGATGCGGCTGGCGTCGAGCGAGTGGCTGCACAAGTCGCTCGAGATCGCCCGCATCGCGCAGAGCGCCATCGCCGTCGAGAAGCACGTGTTGATCTGCGGCTTCGGACGCAGCGGGCAGCACCTCGCCAAGATGCTGGAGCAGGAAGGCATCACCTACGTGGCCCTCGACCTCGATCCCGACCTGGTCCGGCAGGCGGCGGCGGCCGGCGACTCGGTCGTCTACGGCGACGCCGGGCGACGCGAGACCCTCGTCGCGGCGGGCGTCAGCCGCGCATCCGCCGTCGCCATCACGTACGCCGACACGCTTTCCGCGCTGAAGATCCTCCATGACGTGCGCGAAATGAAGCCGGACATCCCCGTCATCGTCCGCACGCAGGACGATCACGATCTCGCCAAGCTGACCGCCGCCGGCGCGACCGAGGTGGTGCCCGAGGTGCTCGAGGGAAGCCTGATGCTCGGCTCGCATGCGCTCGTCCTGCTCGGCGTTCCGCTGTCGCGCGTCGTCAGGCGGGTCCGTGAGCAGCGCGACCAGCGCTATCAGCTGCTGCGCGGCTACTTCCACAGCACGGGCGACGACGACGACGTCGAGGAAGAAGCGCACGAGCGGCTGCACTCGGTGACGCTGCACCCCGGCGCGGCGGGAGCGGGAAGGACGCTGGAGGAGCTGGGCCTCCAGCCGCTGGGCGTCGAGGTCACCGCTGTGCGTCGGCGCGGCATTCGCGGGGCCGACCCCAGCCCGGGAATGCGGTTGCAGGCCGGTGACGTCGTTGTGCTGCGGGGGATTCCGGACGCGCTCGACCTCGCCGAGCGGCGGCTGCTGGAGGCGTGATCATGCGTAGACGCGAAATCCTGCTCGGTACCGCTTGGCTCCTGCTCGCAGCGCGGGCGGGCGCACAGCCAGCCGCGCTGTGGTCGGAACTGCAGGCCGGCGGCGTCGCCATCCTGCTGCGCCATGCGCAGACCGAGGCTGGCGTCGGCGATCCGCCGGGCTTCCGGATAGGGGACTGCTCCACGCAGCGCAACCTGTCCGACGACGGTCGGCGCCAGGCGCAGCGGATCGGCGCCGCGCTGGCGGCCCGGGCGGTGCGCATCGACCATGTGCTCTCCAGCCAGTGGTGCCGGTGCCTCGAAACGGCACGCCTTGCCTTTCCGAAGGGCACGGTCGAGCCGTATCCCGCGCTGAACTCCTTCTTCGAGGACCGCACCTCCGAGGCGCGGCAGACGCGCGAGGTGGCGGCGAGGATCGAAGCGATCCGCGCTCCGGCGAACGTCGTCTTCGTCACGCACCAGGTGAACATCCTCGCGGTGGCCGGCGTCTCGGTCGGTTCCGGGGAAGCGGTGCTGGCGCGATCCGCCGGCGGGTCGGTGCGAACGCTGGGGCGGCTGGTCCTCTGACTTTCTCTCCCGGCGACCGCCCGTCTGAGCAAGGTGCCGGCCGACGACGAGGCGCGGCGCCTCGGCCCGAGGCCGGAAAGAAAGTGATCAGGCGGCCGCGGCGGCGGGACCGCTGCGGCGCTTCCTGCCCTTCTGTCGCAGCAGCACGG
>CAYGXL010000013.1:0-34921 GCA_964353935.1 uncultured Burkholderiaceae bacterium
ACCGACAAGGTCGTGCTGGAAGTGCCTGCGCCGGCCGCCGGCGTGATGGCGGAGATCGTCCGGGGCGACGGCAGCACGGTGGTGGCCGGCGAACTGATTGCGCGGCTCGACACCGAAGGCAAGGGCGCGGTCGCGAGTCCCGCGCCGGCCCCGCAGCCCGCGACGGCGCCTGTCGCCGCGGCACAGGCGGCGCCGATTGGCGGAGCGATGGGCGGCGTGGCGATGCCGGCGGCGGCGAAGATGATGGCCGACAAGGGCATCGCGGCCGGACAAGTGACCGGCACGGGCCGCGACGGACGCATCACCAAGGGCGACGTGATCGCAGCCACGGAAGGCGGTCCGCCGCGCGCCGCGGCGCCGGCAACGGCTCCAGCGTCGGCGCGTCCGGCGCTGCCGGAGGTGAAGGCACCGATCGACCTGTCAGACCTCGCCAACCGCCCCGAGCAGCGCGTCCCGATGTCGCGCCTGCGCCAGCGCGTGGCCGAGCGGCTCGTGCAGTCGCAGTCGACCGCCGCCATCCTGACCACGTTCAACGAGGTCAACATGGCGCCGTTGATGGAACTGCGCAACAAGTACAAGGACAAGTTCGAGAAGGAACACGGCGTCAAGCTCGGGTTCATGTCCTTCTTCGTGAAGGCGGCCGTTGCCGCCCTCAAGCGTTACCCGGTGGTGAACGCGTCCATTGACGGCAACGACATCGTCTACCACGGCTACTTCGACATCGGCATCGCGGTCGGCTCGCCCCGCGGCCTCGTGGTCCCGATCCTGCGCGACGCCGACCAGATGACGTTCGCCGACATCGAGAAGAAGATCGCCGACTTCGGCAAGCGCGCCGGCGAGGCCAAGCTCGGCCTCGAGGAACTCACCGGGGGCACGTTCTCGATTTCCAACGGCGGCGTGTTCGGCTCGATGCTGTCGACGCCGATCATCAACCCGCCGCAGAGCGCGATCCTCGGCATCCACGCCACGAAGGACCGCCCGGTCGTCGAGAACGGGCAGGTTGTCATCCGGCCGATGAACTACCTGGCGCTGTCCTACGACCATCGCATCATCGACGGCCGCGAGGCGGTGCTGTCGCTCGTGGCGATGAAGGAGGCGCTGGAGGATCCGGCGCGCCTGCTGCTCGAGGTGTGACCTCCGGAGGCTGACGCATGACGATGGCCGACGAACTCGAAAAACTGCATCGCCTGCTGCAGGGCGGCGCACTCACGCAGGCGGAGTACGAGGCGGCGAAGGCCCGCGTGCTGGGCGGCGCGGCGGCGGGTTCATCCGGTTCGTCGCTCGCGATCAACCGGCTGCGCCTGTCCGATGGCGACAAGTGGATCGCGGGCGTGTGCGGCGGCGTTGCCGCGGTCACCGGCGTGGAAGCCTGGATCTGGCGGCTGATCTTCGTGCTCGGCATGTTCGCCGGGGGCTTCACCGCCATCCTTTACATCGTTCTCTGGATCTTCGTGCCGCGCGACGGACAGTAGCGCGCGGCGAAGACATCGCGAAAGACATTCATGGCCAAGAACTTCGACGTCGTCGTGATCGGCGGCGGACCGGGCGGCTACATCGCGGCGATCCGGGCGGCACAGCTCGGGTTCGCCACCGCCTGCATCGACGAGTGGAAGGACGCACAGGGCGGACCCGCTCCGGGCGGCACCTGCACCAACGTCGGCTGCATTCCCTCGAAGGCGCTGCTGCAGTCGTCCGAGTACTACGAGCACGCGGGGCACCAGTTCAAGAACCACGGCATCGAGGTGCAGGGACTCAGGCTGGACCTGGCGAAGATGCTCGCGCGCAAGCAGACCGTCGTGAAGCAGAACAACGACGGCATCATGTTCCTGTTCAAGAAGAACAAGATCGCCTTCTTTCACGGCCGGGGCAGTTTCGTGGGCAAGGGTGACGCGGGCTACGAGATCGCTGTCGCGGGCGCGAACGCGGAGACGCTCGTCGCGAAGCATGTGATCGTTGCGACCGGGTCCATCGCGCGCGCGCTTCCGGGGGCCCCGTTCGACGAAAGGCAGATCCTGTCGAACGACGGCGCCCTCGCGATTGCCGAAGTGCCGAAGCGCCTCGGTGTCATCGGCGCCGGCGTGATCGGCCTCGAGATGGGCTCGGTGTGGCGGCGCCTCGGCGCCGAGGTGACGATGCTCGAGGCGTTGCCCGCGTTCCTGGGCGCCGTCGACGAACAGATTGCGAAGGAAGCCGCGAAGGCTTTCAACCGGCAGGGCCTGAAGATCCATCTCGGCGTTCGCATCGACACCGTGAAGGCCGACGGGAAGGGTGTGGCCGTCGGCTACACCGACGCGAAGGGCGAGGCACAGACTCTGGCCGTCGACAAGCTGGTCGTGTCGATCGGACGCGTGCCGAATACGACGGGACTGAATCCCGAGGCGGTTGGCCTGGCGCTCGATGAGCGCGGCTTCGTCGCCGTCGACGACGACTGCCGCACGAACCTGCCCAACGTGTGGGCGGTCGGCGACGTTGTCCGTGGGCCGATGCTGGCGCACAAGGCCGAGGAGGAAGGCGTCGCGGTGGCCGAGCGGATCGCCGGCCAGCACGGGCACGTCGACTTCAACACCGTCCCGTGGGTGATCTACACCTCGCCGGAAATTGCCTGGGTCGGACAGACCGAGCAGCAGCTGAAGGCGGCGGGTCGCGCGTATCGCGCCGGCACCTTCCCGTTCGCGGCGAACGGGCGGGCGAGGGCGCTCGGCGACACCACCGGCATGGTCAAATTCCTTGCGGATGCGAAGACCGACGAGATCCTCGGGGTCCACATCGTCGGGCCGCTCGCCTCCGAGCTCATCTCGGAGGCAGTCGTCGCGATGGAGTTCCGCGCGTCGAGCGAGGACATCGCGCGCATCTGCCACGCACACCCGTCGCTGGCCGAAGTCACGAAGGAGGCGGCGCTCGCGGTGGACAAGCGGGCGCTGAACTTCTGACGAGCCCGGATGGGCGTCCGCAAAGTGTTCGATGCGCATCTGGCGGCGCGGGGTTACCGCGCCGACGCGTCGCAGCTCGCGGCGCTCGGCCGGCTCCGCCGGCTCGATGAGGACTGGCGCGCCTACAAGGCGCGGCGCTCCAACGCGCTGAAGAAGCTGCTGGCGCGGCCTCCGGTGCCGCGCGGCGTCTACCTTTGGGGCGGCGTCGGACGCGGCAAGAGCTTCCTGATGGACGCGTTCTTCGCGGCGGTGCCGGTCCTGCGCAAGACGCGTCTGCACTTCCACGAGTTCATGCGCAGCGTGCATCGCGAACTCGACGAGGTGAAGGGAACGCCCGATCCGCTCGACGAGGTCGCGCGCCGGATCGCGAAGCGGCACCGCCTGGTCTGCTTCGACGAGTTCCACGTATCCGACATCGCCGACGCGATGATCCTGCACCGCCTGCTGTCGAAACTGTTCGAACTGAACGTCGGGTTGGTGATGACGTCGAACTACGTGCCCGACGACCTCTACCCGGACGGGTTGCACCGCGACCGCCTGTTGCCCGCGATCGCGCTGCTGAAGGAACGCCTCGACGTCGTGCACGTCGATGCGGGCATTGACTACCGGCTGCGCGCGATGGAGCACATCGAGGCGTACCTGACCCCGTGGGGTGCGGAGGCAGAGGCGAAGCTGGCCGCGGCGTTCGACCGGCTCGCCGAGGCCGACGACGAGAATGCGTTGCTGGAGATCGAGGCGCGGCGCATCCGTGCCCGCCGGCGCGCCGGCGGGGTCGTCTGGTTCGACTTCGCCGTGCTGTGCGGCGGGCCCCGCTCGCACGCCGACTACCTCGAGATCGCGGCGCAGTTCCACACCGTGCTGCTGTCGAACGTGCCTCGGATGTCGGCCGGGCAGGCCTCGGAGGCCCGGCGCTTCACCTGGCTGGTGGACGTGCTGTACGACCACCGCATCAAGCTGCTGGTATCGGCGGAGAGCCCTCCGGCGGAGCTGTATACCGCTGGCGTGCTGGCAAACGAATTCGGGCGCACGGCGTCGCGGCTGATCGAAATGCAGTCGCGCGAGTACCTGGAGTCGCCCAAGCGGGACGTGGTGCAGCGTGTCTGAGCTGGCCGTCATCGGGGCGGAGCGCGCAGGCGTTATCCAGATATGAAGCCGATCGTCACCGCCATGCTGTTCGCCGTTGCGCTTCCTGCATTCGGCAGCGAGTTCGGCGACCGCTATTCCTCCGGTGCCATCAGGGATCGCGCGCAGGCCGAGCGGGCGCTGCGGGAGGCGGACGCCGAGGCCGCGCGCATCGACCGCGAGGCGGCGGTGCGCGAGGCGGAGTGCCACACGAGATTCCTGGTCAACCGGTGCCGCGACGAGGTGCGGCGGGACAAGCTGATCGCCCAGAGCGAACTGCGACGCGTACGGGTCGAGGCGCACGACCTCCAGCGGAAGCTCGACGCGGAAGAGGCGGCCAGGAAGCGCGCCGAGTCGCCGGCGCCGGAGGCCAGGCCGGCGCCGACCACGCAAGAGCCGCCGAAGAGCCGGGAACTCCCGCCGGAAGAAGCGGCGCGCAACCGGGCCGACTACGAGAAGCGCGTCGAGGAGAAGCGCAAGTCCGCGGCCAAGGAGCAGGCGCGCGCGCCGGAGCGGGCAGCCAACGCCCGCGAGTTCGAGGCCAAGCAGGCCGAGGCCGAGCGGCGCGCGAAGGAAAAGGAAGCCGAGCGCAAGAAGAACGAAGAGCGACGCGCCGAGCGGCGCAAGCAGGCGGAGGCGAAGGAAGCGCAGCGCGAGGAATTGCGCCGCAAGGCCGAAGAGGCCGCCAAGGCTATCCCGAAGCCGTAATCTGGGCGCGGTGCTTGTCCGGAGCCGGAGGGTCGAGCTTCACGATGGCCAGCGAGACGTTGTCGCCACGGCCGTTTCCCCGCTCCCGGGCGAGCGCGACGAGGTGTTCCGAAGCCTGGCGCGGGGCCATGCTTGCCAGCACGTCGCCGAGTTCATCGTCGGAAAAGTGCCCCCACAGGCCATCGCTGGCCAGCAGGAACGTGTCGCCGACGGCAAGGCCGTTCGCTTCCCCGATCTCGACCTTCGGCTTTCCGCTGTCGATACCGAGCGCGCTGACCAGGACGTTCTTGTAGCGGACGCTTGCAAGCTCCGCGTCCTCGAACCGCCCTTCCTCACGGAGGTGCTGGGCGTAGGTATGGTCCTCGGTGCGGTGCAGCAGCGTGCCGCCCCGGAAGTGGTAGAGCCGGCTGTCCCCGACATGCGCCCAGACCGCCGTCTGCTTCTTGATCACCAGGGCGCACAGGGTGCTGTGCGGCTCCTTTTCCGCCGATATGGCGGTCAGCCGGATGATGGTGTGCGCCTCGGCGGCCAGGTGCAGCAGCAGGTCGCGCAGGGTCGAATCCTGGTTCGAAAAGTCCCGGAAGAGGCTTTCCGCCGTTGAAATGACCTGGTCCGCGGCCTGGCGGCCCCCGGTCCTGCCCCCCATTCCGTCCGCAACGATCGCCAGCAGGGCGCCGGGATTGCGGGGGCTGGTGAGGATGGCGACCCGGTCCTGCTGGTCCTGCCGGTCGCCGATATGAGTTGCGACACAGGCGTTGACTTGGAAGCTGGACACGGTGGGAAGATGAGTTTCGAGCAGACTATGATCAAGCACTGTAAGCGCTGTGTGACTCCAAGGACAGCGCATTTTCCCGTCCACTCTTACGGTTCGCGCGCACATGGAACAGGAAGAAATAAAGCGGCGCATCATCGAACTGCAGGTCGAGCACCGCGATCTCGATGAAGCCATCGACCGGTTGAACGACACGGCGGTCGACGATCTCGCGCTGCGACGAATGAAGAAGCGCAAGCTGCAGATCAGGGACTCTGTGTCACGGCTCGAAATGGGGCTGGTGCCTGACATCCCAGCGTGACCGACCGCCGCGCCGTCCGGTCTGAAGGTCCGGACCCGACGCGCGAGCGCGTCATCGAAGTCTTCGGCCGGGGCGGCGCCCTGGCCGATGCCGTGGCCGGGTTCGTTCCGCGCGCGTCGCAGGCCGACATGGCCGCGACGGTGTACGACGCAATCCGCGATGGCGGCACCCTGGTCGCCGAAGCCGGCACCGGGACCGGCAAGACCTTTGCGTATCTCGCCCCCGTGCTTCTTGCTGGCGGCAAGGCGCTCATCTCGACCGGCACCAAGCCGCTGCAGGACCAGCTGTTCCGGAAGGACCTTCCAGCCGTCCTCGCCGCCCTCAGGCTGAATGTCGCGATCGCTCTGCTGAAGGGGCGCGCCAACTATCTATGCCTGCATCGACTCGACCGTGCGGAGTCGGAGGCGCTGCTGCCGACACGCGAGGACGCGATGCACCTGCGGGCGATCCGGCGCTTCGCCACCGAGACCCGCACCGGCGACCGGGCCGAACTGCCGTCGGTGCCGGAGAACGCCGGGGTGTGGCCGGCCGTGACGTCGACGCGCGACAACTGCCTCGGCGCGGAATGCCCGCGCTTCAACGATTGCTTCGTGTTCAAGGCGCGCCGCGAGGCGCAGGCGGCCGACGTGGTCGTGGTGAACCACCACCTGTTCCTCGCGGACCTCGCGATGCGCGAGGACGCGATCCGCGACTTCCTGCCCGCTGTCGACACGGTCGTGCTCGACGAGGCGCACCAGTTGCCGTCGATCGCCGCCGACTTCTTCGGCGTCACCTTGTCGCTCGGCCAGCTGATGGAGGCGGGGCGCGATGCGCGGGCGCTCGGGCTTGCGCGGGCGCCGGACGGCGCGTCGTGGACGCTGCTGACAAGCCGCTTCGAGCGCGCCGTGCGCGACGTGCGGCTGGCACTGGCCGAGTGTGGGCTCGTGGCCGGTTCGCGGACGCCGCTAGATCGGATCCGACGGCGCGACGCGTTGCACGACAGCGTGCATGGACTCGGCGAGGCCGCGGCCGAAGTCGTGCGCGCGCTGGAGATCAATCGCGTCCGCGACGGGGAAATCGACCTGCTCGCGAACCGATTCGGCGAGCTGCGCCGGCAGGTGCTGGACTGGAAACGCGCGCTGGACGAATCGTCGCCGGAGGGCGAGGTTCCCGACGAGGATCTGTCGGTGCGCTGGATATCGGTGTCCCAGCACGGCGCCCAGTTCAACAAGACTCCGCTCGCGCCCGGCCAGGCGCTGGCGCGCGTGCGCGAGACGCTGCACCAGCCGTGGATCCTCGTCTCGGCCACCCTGACCACCGCGGGCCGGTTCGACCACTTCCTCGCCGAACTCGGCATCGAGAACTGCGTGACCGCGCGCTGGGACAGTCCGTTCGACTTCCAGCGCCAGGGCCTGCTGTACCTGCCGAAGAACCTGCCACCGCCGTCGGACCCGCGCTTCCCGGAGCACGTCGCCGAGGCGGCGTGGCCACTGATCCGCGCCAACGGAGGTCGCGCCTTCGTGCTCTGCACGACGCTGCGCGCGGTGGACCGCGTGGCGCAACGGCTCGGCCAGCTGATCACGGGCGAGAGCCTCGACCTGCCGCTGCTCGTCCAGGGCGCGAGCACGCGCCGAGCGCTGATCGACGCCTATCGCGCGGCCGGCAACGCGGTGCTGGTCGGCAGCGTCAGTTTCTGGGAGGGCATCGACATCCGCGGGGAGGCGCTGTCGCTCGTGGTCATCGACAAGCTGCCGTTCGCGCCGCCGGACGATCCGGTCGTGGAGGCCAAGATCCGCCACCTGAAGCGGATCGGCCGCAACGCCTTCAGCGAGTACCAGTTGCCGGAGGCCGTCATGCTGATGAAGCAGGGCGCGGGCCGGCTGATCCGCGACGAGAACGACCGCGGCGTGCTGATGATCGTCGACGAGCGGCTGGTGTCGAAGAGCTACGGAAAGACCGTGCTTGCGAGCCTGCCGCCGTTTGCGCGCACGCGCAGCGAGGCCGACGCGATCGCGTTCCTGTGTGCTCCGCGGGAAGGGGGAACGCTGGCGGCCTGACTACTTCTTCAGCTGCTGCAGGTAGCGGCTCTTCGGGAAGTTCGTCGCCAGGACACGCTCGGCGTCCGACTGGAGGTCCTTCAGTTGCAGCGCCTCGTACGAGCGAGCCATCAGGAAGAGCGCTTCCTCGGCAGCCGGCGTGCGCTGGAAGTCGCGCACCACCGTCTGCGATCGCTGGATCGCCGCCAGGTAGGCCTTGCGCGTGTAGTAGAACTTCGCCACGTTCAGCTCGGCCTGTGCCTGCGAGTTGACGAGGAAGCGCATGCGGGCGCGCGCGTCTTCCGCGTAGCGGCTCTCCGGGAAGCGGGTCACGAGGTCCTTGAAGGCATCGAACGCCTCGCGCGCGGCCTTCGCGTCGCGCTCGGAGATGTCCTGGTTCAGGATGCGCCCGAGGAAGCCGAGATCCTCGCTGAACGACGCGAGGCCCTTCAGGTAGTAGACGTAATCGACGTTGGGGTGATTCGGGTACTGGCGAATGAAGCGCTCGGCAGTCTGGATCGCCTGGGCCGACTCGCCTTCCTTGTAGTACGTGTAGGCGATCTCCATCAGCGCCTGCTGCGCGTGGCGCCCGAACGGGTAGCGCGACTCCAGCTTCTGGAACAGTTCGCGCGCCTTTTGCCAGGCACCGTTCGAGAGTTCCAGCCGGGCCTCCGCGTACAACTTGTCGGCGTCCCACTTGGCCGTCGCGTCCTTCGTGCCGAAGTCGACGTTGAACCAGCTGCAACCGGACAGCATCGAAGCCGCAAGCAGCAGCGCGAGCCACGACCACCAGCGGCTGCGTCCGCGGTTCTGATTGGCGACCATCCGAATCCCATCCTCCCGAGTCCGCGCAGTATATCGTCCGGTGATGGCCGCTCCGACCGAGGAAATCGACGACGCCGACGCGGATGCCGGGGAACTCGCGCTGCGCTTCAGCGTCGATGCGCGCCACGCCGGCACCCGGCTCGACAAGGCGCTGGCGGAACTGATGCCCGACCTGTCGCGCAGCCGGCTGCAGCAGTGGGTGGCAGGCGGCGCGGTGCGCGTCAACGGCGCCGTGGTGCGCCAGCGCCAGGAACTCGTCCTCGGCGACCTGATCGAGATCGAGCCCCAGCCGGCGCCCGACGCGAAGGCCTATGCGCCCGAGCCGATGCCGCTCGCGATCGTGCACGAGGACAGCGACATCCTCGTGGTCGACAAGCCGCCCGGGCTCGTGGTCCATCCCGCGACCGGCCATTGGAGCGGCACATTGCTCAACGGGCTGCTCGCGCACTCGCCGCAGCTCTTCGACGTACCTCGCGCGGGAATCGTGCATCGCCTGGATGCCGACACGTCGGGGCTGATGGTCGTGGCCAAGACGCTTGCGGCGCAGTCGCACCTGGTTCGCCAGTTGCAGGAACGGTCGGTGACACGCGAGTACTGGGCCGTTGTCCTGGGCGCGCCGGCGCCCACCGGCACGGTCGATGCGCCGATCGGACGCGACGCCCGCAATCCGCTGCGTTTCCGCGTCAGCCATGCGACGAGCGCGAAACCGGCGCGGACGCGCTTCGCGGTCGTCGCGGCGGCGCAGGAAGGAACCGTGCGCCTGTCATGGCTGGCCTGCCGGCTGGACACCGGGCGGACGCACCAGATCCGCGTGCACATGGAACACATCGGACACCCGCTCGTCGGTGATCCGGTTTATCGGCGCGGCCTGCCCGGACGCGAGGGAGATCCTCGCGCATGGCGCGGCTTCACCCGGCAGGCGCTGCACGCGAGCCGACTCGGGTTGATCCACCCGGCGACCGGCCGCGCGATGACGTGGTTCCGCGCTCCGCCCGTCGATCTCGCGGACCTGATGACCCAGCTCGGATTCGGGCCGCTCGATGAGCCGACCCGCGTGCTCGAGGCGCGCCGATGAGCGAGGCGGAGCCGGGCTGGATCCGGCCTGACTGGCCGGTCAACCGCCGAGTGCGCGCACTGATCACCACCCGGGCGGGCGGCGTCTCGACCGGACCCTGGGGCGTGCCTCCTTTTGGAACCGGCGGCATGAACCTCGGATTGCTGGCCGGCGACGCTGCCGATGCCGTCGGCGAGAATCGCCGTCGGTTGCGCGCCGCTCTGCCGTCCGAGCCTCGCTGGCTGAAACAGGTTCACGGGCCGACCGTCGTGCGTGCCGACGATGTGGATGCGGCTCCGGAGGCGGACGCCTCGTTCACCATGACGCCGGGCGTCGTCCCGGTCGTGATGGTTGCCGACTGCATGCCGGTGCTGCTGGCCGACATCGACGGGCGATGCATCGGCGTGGCGCACGCCGGCTGGCGCGGCGTGGCGAGCGGCGTCATCCAGGCCACGGTTCGCGCGATGCGCTCGGCGCTGGGCGAGCGCGAAGCGCAGCTGATCGCCTACCTGGGGCCTGCGATCGGCCCGGCGCACTTCGAGGTTGGGCCGGAAGTGCTCGAGGCCATGGCCGGCACGCTTCCCCACGCCGCGGATGCTTTCCAGCCGCGGGGAGACAGGTACTTTGCGGACCTCTTCGCGCTGGGGCGCCAGGCGCTGCGGGACGTGGGCGTAACCCGGGTGCACGGGTCAATGGAATGCACGTACAGCGCCCCGGAACGCTTCTACAGCTTTCGACGCGACCGCGTGACAGGGCGTCATGCAGCGCTCGTCTGGATCGACCCCAAGTGAGGTAACGCGGTCGTGACTGGCATCAAGGAGCCGGAAGCCCGGTTTGACCCCCAGCGTCGGGCCGCGGAGAATCGGGCGGCAGTCGCGCCGGTCCTGACGAGCGGGGCACCCACGGAGGTATGGAGATGGCAACACGCAAGACGGCGGGTCGATCCCCCCGATCCCGCAAAGCGGCCGCGCCCGCGGCGCGTCGCGCGAAACCCAGGGCGGTCGCGCAGTCGATTGTCGCCCCGGCGACCCGGCCCGCGGCCGCTGCGCGCGTCGAGGTGCCCGCGGGCAGGTCCGATCGGCCGATGCGAGGCGCGCAGCACAGGCCGGAGGCGAGGACGCACGACGGTTCGGAGCTGTTCGGGTTTCCGCTGCCATGGCTCGCACCCTCGGGCGAGAGTGCCGCGAACTCGATGATGCCCCTGTCGCCGCAGCACCTGCTCGACCTGCAGCAGGACTACCTGCAGCGCGTGGGCTCGATGTGGACGACGTTCTTCGAGCATCCCGACAAGGCGAGCGAGCCGATCAAGGATCCGCGCTTTTCCGACCCGGCATGGCAGAAGAATTCGCTCGCGTCGCTGTATGCCCGCGCGTACCTGCTCAACGCCGAGTTCCTGAACAAGATGGCCGACGCGGTCGAGATGGATCGCAAGACCAAGAAGCGCGTCAAGTTCGCCGTGCAGCAGTGGGTCGAGGCGTCTTCGCCTTCGAACTTCCTGGCGACCAACCCGAAGGCGCAGCAGACCCTGCTCGAGACCGGCGGCGAGAGCCTGAAGGCAGGCCTCGGGAACCTGCTGGGCGACCTGCAGCGCGGCAAGATCACCCAGACCGACGAGACTGCGTTCGACGTCGGCAGGAACGTGGCGACCAGCGAGGGCGCGATCGTCTACGAGAACCAGTTGTTCCAGCTGATCCAGTACAAGCCGCTGACGTCCAAGGTCTATTCGCGTCCCTTCCTGCTCGTTCCGCCCTGCATCAACAAGTACTACATCCTCGACCTGCAGCCCGAGAACTCGTTCATCCGGCACGCGGCGGAGCAGGGCCACACGGTGTTCGTGGTGTCGTGGAAGAACCCGCAGCAGTCCGAGGCGAAGGTCACGTGGGACGACTACCTCGAGGAAGGTGCGATCCGCGCCATCCACGTGGCCCAGGAGATCAGCGGCGAGAAGCAGATCAACATCCTCGGTTTCTGCGTTGGCGGCACGATCATCGCGAACGCGCTCGCGGTGATGTACGCGCGCGGAGAGGAACCGGTTTCCAGCGTGACGCTGATGACCGCGCTGCTCGACTTCGAGGACACCGGCGCGCTCGACGTGTTCATCGACGAGCAGCAGGTTCACAGGCGCGAGCAGCAGCTCGCGAAGGGCGGTCTGATGCCGGGCCGCGAACTGGCGATCACTTTCAACAGCCTGCGCCCGAACGACCTGATCTGGAACTACGTCGTCAACAACTACCTGGAAGGCAGGCAGCCGCCGGTGTTCGACCTGCTGTACTGGAACGGCGACAGCACCAATCTGCCGGGACCGATGTACACCTGGTACCTGCGGAACATGTACCTCGAGAACAACCTGCGCGTGCCGAACAAGCTCACATGCTGCGGCCAGCCGGTCGACCTGAACCGGATCAAGGTGCCGACCTACGTGTTCGCGGCGCGCGAGGACCACATCGTGCCCTGGAAGGCGGGCTACGCGTCGGCGCGTCTGATGCCTGGAGGCGGCAAGGCGGGGGGCGTGCGCTACGTGCTCGGCGCGAGCGGCCACATCGCGGGCAGCATCAACCCGCCATCGAAGAACAAGCGCAGCTTCTGGACCGGGGTCGACGGCCAGCTTCCGGCGAACTCCGAAGCGTGGCTGCACGATGCCACCGAGCATCCCGGCAGCTGGTGGACGAACTGGAGCGAGTGGCTGTCGAAGTTCGGCGGACCGATGAAGCCCGCGCCCAGGCAGTACGGCAGCGCGAAATACAAGGTGATCGAGCCTGCGCCCGGTCGCTACGTCAAAGAGAAAGCCTGAGGAGACAGAGATGTCCAACGCAGTCATCGTTGCCGCCGCGCGCACCGCGATCGGCAAGTTCGGCGGTTCGCTGGCGAAGGTTCCGGCGTCGGAACTCGGCGCCATCGTCATCAAGGAAGTGCTGGCGCGCGCCGGTGTGAAGCCCGATCAGGTCGACGAAGTGATCATGGGCCAGGTGCTGACGGCCGGCGTGGGCCAGAACCCGGCGCGCCAGGCGGTGATCAAGGCGGGGCTGCCGGTGACGGTGCCGGCGATGACGATCAACAAGGTGTGCGGCTCGGGCCTGAAGGCCGTGATGCTGGCGGCGCAGGCCATCGCCAACGGCGACGCCGAGATCGTCGTGGCCGGCGGCCAGGAGAACATGAGCGCGTCGCCGCACGTGATGCAGGGCTCGCGCGACGGCTTCCGCATGGGCGACGCCAAGATCATCGACAGCATGATCGTCGACGGCCTGTGGGACGTGTACAACCAGTACCACATGGGCATCACGGCCGAGAACGTCGCGAAGGAACACGGCATCGATCGCGCGCAGCAGGACAAGTTCGCGTGCGCCTCGCAGCAGAAGGCGGCGGCCGCGCAGGACGCCGGGCGCTTCAAGGACGAGATCGTCCCGGTCGTGATTCCGCAGCGCAAGGGCGACCCGATCGTGTTCGACCAGGACGAGTTCATCAACCGCAAGTCGAACGAGGAAGCGCTCGGCGGGCTGAAGCCGGCGTTCGACAAGCAGGGCACGGTCACGGCGGGCAATGCTTCCGGCATCAACGACGGCGCCGCGGCCGTGCTCGTGATGTCCGAAGCGAAGGCCAGGGAACTCGGCCTGACGCCGCTGGCGCGCATCAAGGCCTTCGCCTCGGTGGGCGTCGATCCGAAGGTGATGGGCATGGGCCCCGCGCCGGCGTCGCGCAAGGCGTTGAAGAAGGCGGGCTGGACGGCCGGGCAGGTCGACCTGATGGAGATCAACGAGGCGTTCGCGGCGCAGGCTTGCGCGGTGAACAAGGACATGGGCTGGGACACCGGCAAGATCAACGTGAACGGCGGCGCGATCGCGCTCGGTCACCCGATCGGCGCCTCCGGCTGCCGCATCCTCGTGACGCTGCTGCACGAGATGAAGCGGCGGGACGCGAAGAAGGGACTGGCGTCGCTTTGCATCGGCGGTGGCATGGGCGTGGCGCTGGCCGTGGAGCGGTGAGCACCGCAGGAGCGTCGCGCTCTTGCATACTTGACACGGAATCGGCGCGGCCAGGGGCCGAACGCCGATCCGCATGACAACAAAGACGACAGGAGACAACGGATGGCAAAGGTAACGTATGTGACTGGTGGAATGGGCGGCATCGGCACGGCGATCTGCCAGCGCTTGCACAAGGAGGGCTTCAAGGTCATCGCGGGCTGCGGGCCGAGCCGCGACTTCAACAAGTGGCTCGCCGAACAGAAGGCGCTCGGCTATACGTTCTACGCTTCGGTGGGCAACGTAGCCGACTGGGACAGCACGACGGCCGCATTCCAGGCGACCATCGCGGAACACGGCCCGATCGAGGTGCTCGTGAACAATGCGGGTATCACCCGCGACCGCATGTTCCTGAAGATGAGCCGCGAGGACTGGGATGCGGTGATCGACACCAACCTAAACAGCATGTTCAATGTCACCAAGCAGGTGGTGCCGGGCATGGTCGAGAAGGGCTGGGGCCGGATCATCCAGATCAGTTCGGTGAACGGCGAGAAGGGGCAGGCCGGACAGACGAACTACTCCGCCGCCAAGGCGGGCATGCACGGTTTCACGATGGCGCTGGCGCAGGAACTCGCGGCCAAGGGAGTGACCGTCAACACCGTGAGCCCGGGCTACATCGGCACCGAGATGGTCAACTCGATCAAGCCCCAGATCCTGGAGAAGATCATCGAGACGATTCCGGTCAAGCGGCTGGGGACGCCGGACGAGATCGGTTCGATCGTGGCGTGGCTGGCGGGACCGGACTCCGGCTTCACGACCGGTGCTGACTTCTCGTGCAACGGGGGTCTGCACATGGGCTAGACGAGGTCCGCGCTCGGAACGTGACCGCGGGGCGCCTCCACGGCGCCTTTTTTGTCGACCGGAGAGCCGCCGTCGAGCGGCGGTATGCTTCCCGAAGCGCACGCGCCCCTGCCTGACCCTCACTTGAATTCAACCCACCCTTGCTCGACAAACTCTTCTTCGGTACCCGCCTGCACGAGAACGCCGATCCCGCGCAACGCGTGCTCGGCATCAGCGCCCTGGCGCCCGATTCGCCTGTGCTTTCGAAGATGCTCGCCAGCGACCCTTCGTCACAGGTCCGGGCCGCGGCGGCCGAGCGCTGCGGCAGCCCGACGGAGCTGCTTGCGTCGCTGAAGTCCGAGGCCGAGACCGATGTGCGGAAGGCCATCGCAATGGCGCTCGGCAACCTCTTGGCCACGTTGCCCGACGCGACCGCAGCACGGGCCATCCTCGAAGCCTCCGAATGCACGGACGAGGTGCGCGCGGAGCTTGCCCTGCGCACGCAGGACGACGAGCGCCGCCGCGCGGCGATCAATGGAATCGGCAACGAGGACGAGCTGGTGCGGGTTGCGCTCGACGCCGGGCATGCGTCCGTTCGGATCGCCGCCGCCGAGCGGGTGCGATCCGCCGAGCCGCTGCGCCGGCTGCTGAAGGGATCGATGGACAAGGACCGCGGGGTCGCCCGGCTGGCCCGCGAACGGCTCGACATCATTCAGCGGCGCATCGACGCCGCCCGCGCGGCCGACGCGCTCATCGCGGAGGCCGAGGCCCTGGTGGCGCGCCCCGGGCCCATTGTGATGGCCGCCGTCGAACTCGACCGGCGATGGAGTGCGCTGGCGCTGGGCGACGACGCCGAGCGACGCGCGCGCTGGGATGAGATCGGCCGGGAGATGAGGGAACGCTTCGACCGCGATCTCGAGCAACAGCGCGCGCACACGCAGTTCGAGCAGCGTCTCAACGGTTGGCTCGCGTCGCTGGAAGCTCCGGCGTCGATCACGGAACTGCCCGCGCTGCGCGAGACGCTGGCCGTGCTGCGCGCCGAGGCAGAACGCGAAAGTGATGCCGGCGCCCTCGCTCGGCTCGACCGGGCCGGGCAGCAGATCACGCAGTGGGAGCAGGCGGCGCCGGCGCTGGCGGCGGCCGAGGCGCTGGTGACCGAGGCCGAGCAGCTCGCCGCCGACACGACGATCGACGACGCGCAGTTGCCGGCCCGATGGAAGGCACTCGACGCGGCCGGACGCACGCCGGCGCTGACGCAGCGGTTCGAAGCCGCGGTGCTCGTGATCCAGCAGCGGCACGACGCGGTCGTGCGCGCCAGTCAGCACGAGGAAGTCGCGGCGCGCCACCAGCTGCACGCGGCGCTGCACGAGGCCGAACAGGCGCTGGCGGCGGGACAGCTGCACGAGGCGCGCGTGGCCGCCGACCGCACGCGCGGACTCAAGCTTCACGCGGGCGTACTGCCGAAGCCGTCGATTCAGCGGCTGAGCCGCGTCGTGCAGCAGCTGACCGAGCTCGAAAAGTGGGAGAAGTTCGGCCAGCAGAACGCGCGCGTCCAGCTGTGCGAACGCGCCGAAGCCCTCCCGCAGAAAACCCTCGCCCCGACCGCGCTGGCGCGCGAGGTGCAGCAGTTGCGCGCGGAGTGGAAGAAGCTCGACGAGCAGCACGCCGGTGTTCCGAAGCCGTTGTGGGAGCGCTTCGACGGTGCCTGCGAGCGGGCGTATGCGCCGGCGGCCCGTCACTTTGCGGAGCAGGCCGCGCTGCACAAGCAGGCCCGCAAGCAGCGCGACGACTTCATCGCCGCCGCGGATGCGCATATGCCGACGCTGCTCGGCGAGCCACGCGACTGGCGCGCCGTCGAGCGCTGGCTGCGCGAGACCGAGTCGACCTGGCGCGGCACGACACTCGGCAGCGTCGATCCCGGCGCCTGGAAGAAGCTCGATGCCCGGCTGAAGACGGCCCTGGCCCCGCTGAACGAAGCGCTTTCGGCGGCTCGCCGGCAGGCGAGGCAGGACCGCGAGGCGTTCATTGCCGAGGCCGAGGCGCTGGCGGCGAAAGGCACGGAACGCGACCTGCCTGCGCGAGTCAAGGACCTGCAGGCGCGCTGGCAGGTGCACGCGAAGTCGATCGTCCTCCAGCAGCGCGATGAACGCGCGTTATGGGAGCGGTTTCGCGCCGCGTGCAACGCGGCGTTCGAAGCCCGCGTCGGCTCGCGCAAGGAAGAGGACCACCGGAAACAGGTCCAGCGCCGCGCGTTCGAGGCCCTGTGCGAACAGCTGGAGCGGCTGGCGCAGGCGGATGGCGCTGACGAAGCGGAGATTCGACGCGTCCAGCGCGAGGCGCAGGATCAGTGGCGCAAGGCGATCGCGGACAGCGGCCCGGTGCCTGCGGCGATCGACGCGCGCTTCAAGCGCGCCCGCACCGGCGTGGATGAGGTCCTCCGCGGGCGCGGTCGACGCATGGAAGCAGCGGTGTGGCAGACGCGGTTCGCCAGGGAACAATTGTGCGAGGAGCTCGATGCTCTCGCGATCAAGGAAGGCGATGCGGATGCCGCGGCGGCGGAGGGCGTGCAGCAGCGCTGGTCCGCGCTGCCGCCGCTGTCCGCGGACTGGGAGAGCAGGCTGGCCGGGCGGCGCGACGCGGCGCTGCGAGCGCTCGGCGACGCGGACGCCCGCTACGACCACCTCGAACGGATCCGGGATTGCTCCCCCGAGCGCCGCGACGCGCTGCTCGAACTCGAACTGATGCTCGGCATCCCGAGTCCTGCCGACCTGCAGAAGGAGCGCCTGGCGGTGCAGGTCAGGGAACTGCGGGATCGCTTCAAGCGCACTGCCTCGGGTGGCGCCGCAAGCGTCGCGGACGTGCTGCTCAAGTGGGCCGGCCTGCCGGGTGTGGTGGATGCCCGCGACCGGAAGCGGTGCGAAGCCGTCGTCGCGCGGCTCGAGCGGCCGCGCTGACTTCGATCGGGCGGCTGGAACCAGCGCGACACGGGCACGTCGCCGGCGTCGGCCTGGTGCTGCCCTGGCAGCGCGAGCGCGCCGGCGCACGACCCCCGGCGCACACTAAGATGCGAGCCGCGCGTGCACGCGCGCTGCCGCAATCATCAAACCTCGAAGAAGGAAACACAATGAAGGTAAAGACAATCGTTGCTGCCGCCCTGTTCTCGCTGACCGCGCTTCCCGCGTTCGCCCAGGCGCCGAGCGGCGTCCTGGTGGCGAAGGACAGCCAGCCCGGCAGGGTCACGCTGGTCGAAGCAGTACGCATCTCCGCGACTGTCGAGGCGATCGACAAGGCGACGCGCCAGGTCACGCTGAAGGGCGCGGACGGCAAGACGATGGCCGTGACCGCCGGTCCGGAAGTGAAGAACTTCGACCAGATCAAGGTTGGCGACGTCGTGGTCGCCCGCTACCTCGAGTCGCTGACGCTGGAGCTGAAGAAGGGCACCGCCGGCATCCGTGAGCGCGTGGAAAGCAGCGACGCGGCCAAGGCCAAGCCGGGCGAGCGGCCGGCGGGTGTCGCTGCGCGCGAGGTGAGGATCACCGGCGACGTCGTCGCGGTCGATGCGAAGAAGCAGACCGTCAAGGTGCGCGGACCGAGGCGCACGGTCGACCTGAACGTGAGGGACCCCGAGCAGTTCAAGCTGATCAACGTCGGTGACCAGATCGAAGCCACGTTCGTCGAGGCGATCGCGCTGTCGGTCGAACCGGCGAAGAAGCCCGCCGCGGCGAAGAAGTAATCGAGCGAGGCGCGCCTCGCCGGACCCGGAGTCCGGCCTGGCGCGCCGGGCGATCTCGAGGAAAGGCAAACGGCCCCTCGGGGCCGTTTGCGTTGTTTCAAGCGGGGCGACTTACGGCAACAGTCGGAGTTCGGCGGGATCGATGCCGACCTGGACCCGGCTGCCCGGCGGGTAAATGGGCGTGGTCGACAGGTGCGGCGTGTCGGCTGTCAGCACGCTTCCTCCGACCTGCACTGCGTAGCGCGTGAACTCGCCGAGGAACTCGCTCTCCCTGACCTCGCCGTCGAACCACACATGCCGGCCGTCGCGGACAGCGGCGACGGTCAGTGCGTGGGGCCGCACCGAGACGGCCCGACCAGTCCCGGGCGACTGCAGCGGCAGGTCCCCGAGACCATCGGCGACGAATATGTTGCGGTCCGGATCGCCCCGTCCGGACAGCACGTTGGTGCTGCCGACGAATTCGGCGACGAAACGGTTGGCGGGCGCGTCGTACAAATCGCGCGGGGTGCCCACCTGCTGCAGCACGCCGGCGTCGAGCACCGCCATGCGGTCCGCGGTCGTCATCGCTTCTTCCTGGTCGTGCGTGACGAAGATCGTCGTGATGCCGAGCTTGCGCTGCAGGCGCTTCAGTTCCAGCCGCATCTGCTCGCGCAGCTTCTTGTCGAGGTTCGACAGCGGCTCGTCGAGCAGCAGCACCTGCGGCTCGATCACGATCGTGCGCGCGAGCGCCACGCGCTGCTGCTGCCCGCCTGAAAGCTGGTTGGGGCGTCGCTGCGCGTAGTCGGTCAGGCCGACGAGAGCGAGCGCCTCGCCCACGCGTCGCCGGGTCTCGTCGCGGGCGACCCGGCGCTCGACCAGGCCGAACGCCACGTTGTCGTACACGGACAGGTGCGGCCACAGCGCATAGCTCTGGAACACCATGCCGATGTTGCGTGCGTGCGGCGGCACGCCCGTGATGTCGCGGCCGTCGACCAGCAACCGGCCGCGGTTGTGCTGGTTGAAGCCGGCGATCAGCCGCAGCAGCGTCGACTTGCCGGAACCCGAAGGGCCGAGCAGCGCGAAGAACTCGCCCGGCTCGATCTTCAAAGTGATGTCGCGCAGGACCTGGTTGGTGCCGTACGCGAGACCGATGCCGATGCACTCCAACGCGACCGCCTTCATCGTGCGTGCTCCAGAGTCTTGTTGGCCCGCTCCACGAGCAGGTGCGACAGGTAGGTCCCGATGGCGACGGTCAGCACCAGCAGGACGCCCAGCGCCGCGCCCGGGCCGCGCCCGGACACCGATTGCATGTACAGGTAGATGCCATAGCTCATCGGCGCCTGCGATTCCTTCACGACGAGCAGGATCGTGGCGGACAGTTCCACGGCCGCCGTGATGAAGCTCGATACGAACCCGGCGAGGATGCCGCCGGCCATCAACGGAATGACGATGCGGCGGACGCTGCGCCACTTGCTCGCGCCCAGCATCTCGGCGGCCTCCTCGAGCGACACGTTGATCTGCTGGAGCGCGGCCATGCACGAGCGCAGCGCATAGGGCAGTCGTCGCACGGAATACGCCAGCATGAGCAGGATCCAGGTCTGGGTGACCGGCACGCCCCACAGCTCGAAGGTCTGGAAGGTGCGCAGGTACCCGATCGCCAGCACGATGCCCGGCACCGCGATCGCCGCGCTCGCGACGAAGTCGAGCCACTGCCGGCCGGGAATCCTGGTCCGCAGGATCAGGTAGGCGATCGCGATGCCGATCGCCACGTCGATCAGGGCGGCCAGTCCGCAGTACAGCAGCGTGTTTCGCATCATGCCGGTCGAGTCCTGGAACACGGTGACGTAGTTCGCCAGGGTCCACGTGTCCGGCAGCACCGAGAAGCTCCACATCCTCGCAAACGACAGCAGCAGCAGACCGAGGTGCGGGCTGAGCACGACCAGCAGCACCAGCAGGACCCCGCCGTAGGCGAGGGCGGACTCCCACGGCTTCAGGCGGCGCTTCGCGATGCCCGCGCCGCCCTTCTGCAGGGTCGAGTAGTCCTTGCCCTTCATCACCCGCACCGACAGCCACAGCGCGAGGATCGAGAAGGCGATCATGATCACGCTGATCACGTAGCCCAGCGGGTCCTCCAGCCCCACCTGCGTGATGCGCAGGTAGGCCTGGGGGGCGAGCATGTTGGTCTGGCCGAGCACCAGCGGCGTGCCGAGGTCGTCGAACACCTTGACGAATACGAGCGCGGCACCGGCCAGGTAGCCCGGCATCGCCAGCGGGAAGACCACGCGGGCGAACAGCCGCCACCCCTTGGCGCCGAGGTTCAGCGCCGCTTCCTCCATCGCGCCGTCGATCGATCGCAGCGAGACGATCAGGTTCATCAGGATGAACGGGAAATAGTGCAGCGTCTGGACGAAGATCACGCCGGTGAGGCCCTGCATGATCGGCAGCGACCACCCGAAGTGCTCGTCGAGCAGCAGGTTGACCGCGCCCGAGCGTCCGAAGATCAGCTGCATCGCGACCGCCCCGACGAAGGGCGGCATGATCAGCGGCAGGATGCCAAGCGTCTGGATCAGCAGCGCGCCGCGGAACTCGAAACGCGCCGTGATGTAGGCCAGCGGCACCGCGATCAGCGAGGCGAAGAACACGCTCGCCGTCGCCACGTACAGCGAGTTGCCGAACGACTCGCGCATCAGGCCGGTCGAGAAGAACGTCCCGAAGTGGCCGAGCGTGAACGAGCCGTCGCCGTCGCGGAACGCGGTGACGAAGACGGTCCCGACGGGGACCAGCAGCAGCGCGAGCAGGAACGCGGAGATCGCTCCCAGCACGAGGAACGACCGCCACGAAGCGCCCAGGCGCCGGCGCAGTCGCTCGCGGACGCCGATGCGGGGCGCCGCGGCGGCGTCGAGGGTCGCCGCCACGCGTTGTTACTTGGCCAGTGCCGCTGCCTGCTGCACGAGTTCCACCGCCTTCGCGTAGTTCTCGCGCGCCTTGCGGTTCCAGCTCTCCTCCAGCCCGGTGATCTGCTTGGAAACCGTCACTTCCTTCTTGTTCGACGCGAAGAGCTTCAGGAACTCGGCCTGGCCCGCCAGCGAAGCGGACACGAGCGGCGTGAACGCCAGCACGCGCGCCTGCTTGACAAGTTCGGCCGCCTGAGGGTTCGGGCGTCCCGCCAGCTTCGCCTCCGCTTCGTGGATCGCCTTCGTGGCCGCCTGCAATTCCTTCAGCCGAAACGTGATGGTCTGGTCGAACAGCGAGTGCACGAGCGCGTAGCGGTCCTCAGACAGGTCGGCGTTGAAGTTGACCTTGGCGCGCTTCACGATCGCCTGCGGATCCGGGTAGCCGGCCGGAATCTTGTTGCCGAAGCTCGCGTACGAGAGCACGGGCAGCCGCGAGATCTTCGGATCGAGCAGCAACTCCTGGCCTTGCTGGCTCAGCGTGAACTGGACGAACTTCTTCGCTTCCGGCGTGTTCTTCCCGCCGGCGATCAGCGCGATGTTCGCCGGGACGATCGACGTCATCGCCGGATAGACGAAGTCGACCGGGAAGCCGGAGTACTTGCCCGCGAGGCCGAAGAAGTCGATCACCGGGCCGGCGCCAAACTGCCCGTTGTTGATGCCGTCCGGCACGCCGAAGCTGCGCTCGGTGACCTGCGCGCTGTTCCCGGCCATCTGCAGGATCTTGCTCCAGCCGGCGTCCCAGCCTTCGCCCTGCAGGATGGTTTCGACCGTGAGGTGCATCGTGCCGGAACGCGACGGCGAGGTCATGGCGACGTGGCCGAACCACTCGCGCTTCAGCAGGTCGTCCCACTCCTTCGGCGCGACCAGCTTGTTCGCCTTGAGGTAGCGGGTGTTGTACATGATCCCGTAGCCCGCCAGCGCCTGGCCCTTGTAGAAGCCCTTCGGATCGTTGATCGGATAGTTGCCGATCTTCGCGGGGATGGCCTTGTTGTCGACGTCGGACGCGGCCTGCAGCAGGTTGTCGCGCTTCAGTACCTCGAATGCGTCCGGCGCAGAGGCCCAGAACACGTCGGGACGCTGGCCCGAGGCGGTCTCGCGCACGAAAGCGATGCCGGCCACCGTGTTCTTGTTCAGGATCTCGACCTTGATGTCCGGATTCGCCCGCTCGAACGCGGCCTTGTAGGCGGCCGTCAGTTCCTTCGGAAAGGACGTGATGACGGTGACAGTGCCTGCCAGGGCGGCGCTGGACGCGAAGGCGAGGGCGGCGGCGAGCGCCAGGCGGTGCATCAGGAATCCATGGCGATACATCGAAACGTCTCCTTCGTTGGCGTATCGGGGACCGGGCGCAAGCGTCCGGCGAGAATCAACTGATGATTCTGGCAGAGACGTCCGCCGGTCGGTGAGGCCGGAAGCGTCCGTTGCGCTGCGTCAATTTGATTAGAATGGTCAGAGCACCCACAAGAGTTTCGGGCGAACACCGCACCGGGACCCACCCGCGCAACCGCGCCGACGAGAAACGAGGAGACATGGCTACGTCCTTACGCCTGATCAAGAAGTACCCGAACCGTCGGCTGTACGACACGCAGACGAGCACCTACATCACGCTGGCTGACGTCAAGCAGCTCGTGGTCGACCAGGAAGAGTTCCAGGTCGTCGACGCGAAGAGCAGCGAGGACCTGACGCGGCAGATCCTGCTGCAGATCATCCTCGAGGAGGAGGCCGGCGGCATGCCGATGTTCAGCGCCCCGATGCTCGCGCACGTGATCCGCTTCTACGGCAATGCCATGCAGGGCATGATGGGTTCGTACCTGGAGAAGAACATCCAGGCCTTCATCGACATCCAGAGCAAGCTGCAGGAGCAGAGCAAGGCGTTCTACGACACGAACAAGATCGGGCCGGACATGTGGGCGCAGTTCGTCAACATGCAGTCGCCGATGATGCAGTCGATGATGTCGACCTACCTCGAGCAGTCGAAGAACATGTTCGTGCAGATGCAGGAGAACATGCAGAACCAGACGCGCTCGATGTTCAGCGGCTTCCCGGGCTTCCCGGGCGACACCAAGAAGTAGTTCGGCTCCGCCCCGATGACCGCCACGTCGGCCGCGCGGCGGCCTCGCAAGAATCCGCCGGCGGCCGCGGCGCCGTCCGTCGGCTTCGTGTCGCTCGGCTGCCCGAAGGCGCTGGTCGACTCCGAACTGATCGTCACCCAGCTGCGCGCCGAGGGCTACACGACCAGCCCGACCTACGAGGACGCCGACCTCGTCATCGTCAACACCTGCGGCTTCATCGATGCCGCCGTCCAGGAGTCGCTGGATGCGATCGGCGAGGCGCTGGCCGAGAACGGCAAGGTGATCGTCACCGGCTGCCTGGGGGCGAAGACCGCCGGTGGCGAGAACTTCGTCGCGAAGGTCCATCCCAAGGTCCTGGCGGTCACCGGCCCGCACGCGGCGGGCGAGGTGCTCGATCACGTTCATCGCCACCTGCCGAAGCCGCACGACCCGTTCAGCGATCTCGTGCCGCCTGCCGGGATCAAGCTGACTCCGAGGCACTACGCCTACCTGAAGATCTCCGAGGGCTGCAACCATCGCTGCAGCTTCTGCATCATCCCGTCGATGCGCGGCGACCTCGTGAGCCGCCCCATCGGGCAGGTGATGCGCGAGGCGGAGAACCTCGTCCGGCAGGGCGTGAAGGAGCTGCTGGTGATCTCGCAGGACACCAGCGCCTATGGCGTCGACGTTCGCTACAAGCTCGATTTCGTCGCCGGCCGCGCCGTGAAGACGCGGATGCACGAACTGGTGCGGGAACTCGGGAAGCTGGCGCAGTCCCACGATGCGTGGGTCCGGCTGCACTACGTGTATCCGTACCCGCACGTCGACGACGTGATCCCGCTGATGGCCGAAGGCAAGGTGCTGCCGTACCTCGACGTGCCGTTCCAGCACGCCAGCCCGCGCATCCTGAAGCTGATGAAGCGGCCGGCGTCGGGCGAGCGGAACATCGAGCGCATCCGCGCGTGGCGCGAGGCATGTCCGGACATCACGATCCGCTCGACCTTCATCGCCGGCTTCCCGGGCGAGACCGAGGCCGAGTTCGGTGAACTGCTGGACTTCCTGCGCGAGGCGCAGCTGGATCGGGTGGGCTGCTTCGCCTATTCCCCGGTCGAGGGCGCGGCGGCGAACGCGCTGCCCGGCATGCTGCCCGAGGAAGTCCGCGAGGAGCGCCGCGCGCGTTTCATGCAGGTGCAGCAGGAGATCTCCGCGGCGCGGCTGGCGCGCAAGGTCGGCACCACGCAGCGCGTCCTGATCGACGAGGTCGGGCCGACCGTTGCGATTGGTCGCACCGCCGCCGATGCTCCGGAAATCGACGGCGTGGTGTACGTCCGGAAGGGGCGGCGCAAGGTCGACGTGGGCGACTTCGTCGACGTCGCGATCGCGAGCGCCGAGGAACACGACCTGCACGGGAAGCTCGCATGACGACCCGCTACACGCTCTACACCGGCAAGCGTTCCGGCGCCGCGAGCGTCGAAGTCCTGATGGGCGCGCTCGGCCTCGACGTCGAGTTGCGCGAGGCCGCGCCGTGGACGGACCCGGTCGGCCCGTACTACGAGGAATTGAAGACCGTCAATCCGCTCGCCCAGCTGCCGACCCTGGCCACGCCCGGCGGCGAGATCCTGACCGAAAGCGTCGCGGTCCTGTGGACGCTGCTGGAGCGTCATCCCGGCGACTGGGTGCCCGCGCCTTCCACGCGCGAGCGCGCGGCCTGCCTGCGCTGGATGCAGTTCGCCGCTTCGACGATCTACTCGGCGGTCGGCATCGCCGACTATCCCGAGCGCTGGACGACTGCGACCGACGACGCTTCGCACGCGGCCGTCAGGGACGGCGCCGTGGCGCGGATGACGCTCGGATGGGACATCGTCGCGGGCGCGCATTCGGGCGGCCCATTCTTCCTGGGCGAGCGGCCATACGTCTGCGACATCTACCTCGCGAACCTGTCCAGGTGGTGGAAGATGCGCGATCACCTGCGCGCGAGGCATCCGGCGTTCTGCGACGCGATGGAGCGCGTGGATTTGTTGCCAGAAGTGGCTCCTGTGTGGCAACGTCACTGGCCATGAGGAACACCAGCACACTGCTTGCTTCGGCGCTTGGCGTCGCGCTGCTGTGCGCGGCTTCACCCGCCGCGGCACAGCCCTCGGTCACGCTCTTTGCCGGATACGCCGGCACCAGCGGGATCGACGACGCGACCAGCAACGCGAGCGCCGACGTCAGGAATGGCGCGACGTTCGGTGTGGCCATCGGCCTGCCGTTCGATGCGTCGCGCGAACTGCAGCTGCTGTACAACCAGCAGTCGACGACGCTGACGCCGGGCGGCGGCGCCGCGCCATTCGACCTGACGATCCGCCACCTGCACGTCGGCGGCACCGTGTTCGTCGATCGCGCCGTCGGGCGCGGCTTCTATGCCGTCGGTGGCGTGGGGGTGACGCAGTTCAGCCCGGGCACGAGCGGCCTGGACAACGAGTACAAGCCGTCGATGAACGTCGGGTTCGGCTACTACCTGCCGCTCGGCGACCGGCTGGCGCTTCTGGCCGAGGCGCGCGGGTACCTCGCTTTCGTCAACAGTTCCGGGGGCTTCCTCTGCTCCGGCGGCTGCGTCGTCGTCCTGAAGAGCGACGCGGTGACGCAGGTCGAGGCGAAGATCGGGCTGATGGCGCGGTTCTGAGCGCCGCGGCGGCTTTTCCGAGGTCAACGTCGAGGGCCGGCTCCGTGCAAGAATGGCCGTCCCACCGGATCGCCCTGCGGGCGGTCGCCTAATCACCACTGGATTCCGGGAGATCACTATGCGCGAAGTCGTCGTCGTCAGTGGGGTGCGGACCCCGATCGGAACGTTCGGAGGAAGCCTGAAGGACGTGCCGCCGACGCAGCTTGGCGCCCTGGTCGTGGCCGAGGCGATGAAGCGGGCTGCCGTAAAGGGCGAAGAGATCGGCCATGTCGTCTTCGGCCACGTGCTCAACACCGAGCCGAAGGACATGTACCTCGGGCGCGTGGCGGCAGTCAACGGCGGCGTGGCGAAGGAGACCCCGTGCCTCACGCTGAACCGTCTCTGCGGCAGCGGGCTGCAGGCAGTCGTGTCGGCCGCGCAGACGATCATGCTCGGTGACGCGGACATCGCGATCGGCGCCGGAGCGGAGTGCATGTCGCGCGGTCCGTACATCATTCCGAGCGGCCGTTGGGGCCAGCGCATGGGCGACATGAAGGCGATCGACATGATGGTCGGGGCACTGCACGACCCGTTCGACGTCGTGCACATGGGCGTGACCGCCGAGAACGTGGCGGCGAAATGGGGCATCACCCGCGACGAGCAGGACCAGTTGGCGGTCGAGAGCCATCGCCGTGCGGCCAATGCGACCAAGGCGGGCTACTTCAAGAGCCAGATCCTGCCGATCGAAGTGAAGGGCAAGAAGGGTCCGACCGTCTTCGACACCGACGAGCACTTCCGCGAAGGCACGTCGATGGCTGACATGGCGAAGCTGAAGCCGGTCTTCGTCAAGGAGAACGGAACCGTCACGGCCGGCAACGCGAGCGGCATCAATGACGGCGCGGCGGCCATCGTGATGATGGAGCGCTCGGTGGCCGAGAAGCGCGGACTGAAGCCGATGGCGCGGCTCGTCAGCTACGGGCACGCGGGCGTCGACCCGAAGTACATGGGCATCGGCCCGGTGCCGGCGTCGCGGAAGGCGCTGGAGCGCGCCGGAATCACGGTGTCGCAGCTCGACGTGATCGAGGCCAACGAAGCGTTCGCGGCGCAGGCCTGCGCGGTCGCAAAAGACCTGGGCTTCCCGGCCGACAAGGTCAATCCGAATGGCAGCGGCATCTCGCTGGGCCATCCGATCGGCGCGACCGGTGCCATCATCACGGTGAAGGCGCTGTACGAGCTGCAGCGGACGGGCGGCCGCTACGCCCTGGTCACCATGTGCATCGGCGGTGGCCAGGGGATCGCGGCCATCTTCGAGCGGATGTAAGCTTGACTTTTCATCCCGGCCGGCTGGAGCACTGTCCGCCCGACCGGGACCCCGACGTTTCCTGTGTGGATCGATGAGCCCAGACGCGTTCTTCCAATGGCGAAGGCGCCTGCTGATTTCAGCGGGCTGCGCAGCCGTTGCGCCGGCACTGGCGGCCGCGCCCGATGCACCGGCGCCGAACAGCATGCTGAAGGAACTCCTGGCCGAGCGCCGGTCGATCTGGCTGGTTCGCGGCAAGGAGCAACTCGAAGCGACGTACTGGAGCGCCGAGCGCGGCTACGACCGCGATCAGTACCTGCAGATCTGCTGGGCCTTGCGCGACGTCCAGGCTGACCGCGTCTTTCCGATCGACCACGGACTGCTCGACGTGCTCGCCGGCCTGCAGCTGTGGCTGTCGAGAAGCGGTGTCCGCGCCCCGCTCGAGATCCACTCGGGATACCGGACGCGCAGCACCAACCAGAAACTCGAAGGCGCGGCGCTAGCCTCGCGCCACCTGCTCGGCAAGGCCGCCGATGTCACCGTGCCCGGCGTGAAGAACGTTCGGCTCGCCGGCATGGCGAGCGTGCTGGGCCGCGGCGGGACGGGCTTCTATCCCGGCCGCAACTTCGTCCACATCGACACGGGCGACGAGCGCATCTGGATCACGCCGCCGAAGGCTGGCTGATCGCGCGCGCTTCGTTCGCGAACCACGCGAGGACGCCGTCGAGGCGCGCGTAGTTGAGCGTGTACCTGGCCTGCTGGTGCACGATGGGCTTGGCCCGGTAAGCCACGGAAACTCCCGCGAGCTTCATCATCTTCAGGTCGTTGGCGCCGTCGCCGATCGCAATGGCGCGGCCGGTGGAACATCCCAGGTGCTCGCACGCCTCGGCGAGTGCGCGCGCCTTTCCCTCGGCGTCGATGATCTCCCCACCTGCCGGCCCGGTCACGCGGCCGGTCAGGCGGCCGTTGATGACCTCGATCTCGTTCGAGCGCGTGTAGTCGAACCCGAGCCGCTCGCGCATGCGGTCGGTGAAGAACGAGAAGCCGCCGGTCACGAGCAGCGTCCTGAGGCCCGCCTTCTGGCAAGCGCGGATCAGGTCCTCGGCGCCAGGGTTGAGCCGCAGCTTGTCGTCGAGCACTCGCTGCAGCAGGGCGGCATCCGTCCCCTCGAGCATCGCCACGCGGCGGCGCAGGCTCTCCCTGTAGTCGGCGATCTCGCCGCGCATCGCCGCCTCGGTGATCGCGGCGACTTCCGGTCCCTTGCCGGCGCAGGCGGCGACCTCGTCGAGGCTCTCGATGTTGATCAGCGTCGAGTCCATGTCCATCGCCAGCAGCCGGAAGTCGGACAGGCGTGCCGCCGGATCGACGAACGCGGCATCGATCTTCCAGTAGCTCGCGAGGCCGGCGACGGCCTTGCGCGTTTCCGGGTCGTCGCGCACTCCGGTGCACCGGGCGGACTGGCGCGAGGTGGTGATTCGCTCCGGCATGCACACGACCTTGAACGTGTCGAGCGCCTCGGCGTTGATGTTGGGGCCCAGCAGGACGAGGTCTTTCATGGCGCCACGAGTTTAGTGAACCTTCCGACCCGGTGCGAAACGGGCGCCCTCAGCGAAGCGCCCGGAAGACCTCGCGCAGTCGCGCCAGTCGGGCCTCGAGAGTCCCGGTCTTCTCGTCGATGCGCAGCCGCGTCGGGCCGGAAAGGCGCATGGTGCGCGACTTCTGCATCAGCGCGATGAGCTTTGCCGTGTCGAACGACGGCTCCGGGACGAAGTTGATGACGATCGCCTCGCCCGAAGCATCGATCTTCTTCACGCCCAGAGGCTCGGCGAGCAGCCGCAGCCGATGCGTGTCGATCAGCGCCTTGCCGGCCTCCGGCAGCTTGCCGTAGCGATCGACGAGTTCTTCCTGCAGCCGGATCAGGTCGTCCTCGTCGTCGCAGCTGGCGAGCTTCTTGTACATGGACAGCCGCTGATGCACGTCGTTGACGAAATCCGGCGGGAGCAGCGCGGGAACGTGCAGGTTGATTTCGGTGACAGCCGCGAGCGGGGCGAGCAGGTCGGGCTCGCGGCCCGAGCGCAGCGCGCGCACGGCGGCGTTCAGCATCTGCGTGTAGAGATCGAACCCCACCTCGTGCATGTTGCCGCTCTGGTTTTCGCCAAGCACTTCGCCGGCGCCGCGGATCTCCAGGTCGTGCATCGCAAGGTAGAACCCGCTGCCGAGCTCCTCGAGGTTCTGGATGGCCTCGAGGCGCTTCTCGGCGTTCTTCGTCAGTCCGCCCTCGTCGGGCACCATCAGGTAGGCGTAGGCCTGGTGGTGCGAGCGACCGACCCGGCCGCGCAGCTGGTGCAGCTGGGCCAGGCCGAACTTGTCGGCGCGGTGGATGATGATCGTGTTCGCGGTCGGCACGTCGATGCCGGTTTCGATGATCGTCGAGCACAGCAGGACGTTGAAGCGCTGATGGTAGAAGTCGCGCATCACGCGCTCGAGGTCGCGCTCCCCCATCTGGCCGTGGGCGATCTCGATGCGCGCTTCCGGCAGCAGTTCCGCCAGCCGCGCCCGCCGGTTCCCGATCGTCTCGATCTCGTTGTGCAGGAAGTACACCTGGCCGCCGCGCTTGAGCTCGCTCAGCACCGCCTCGCGCACCAGGCTCGCCGACTCCTTGCGCACGAAGGTCTTGATCGCGAGCCGTCGCTGCGGGGCGGTGGCGATGACGGAAAACTCCCGGATCCCCTCGAGCGACAGCGCGAGCGTCCGCGGGATCGGCGTGGCGGTCAGCGTCAGGACATCCACTTCGGCGCGCAGGGCCTTGAAGCGCTCCTTCTGCCGCACGCCGAAACGGTGTTCCTCGTCGATGATGACCAGCCCGAGGTTCGCGTAGCGGATGTCGTTCGACAGCAGCTTGTGCGTTCCGATCACGACGTCGACCGTGCCTTTGCCTATCCCTGCGATCGCTTCCTCGACTTCCTTCGCCGAGCGGAAGCGTGACAGCTCCACCACCTTGACCGGCCACTCGGCGAAGCGGTTGCGGAACGTCTCGACGTGCTGCTCGGCGAGCAGCGTGGTCGGGCACAGGACCGCGACCTGCTTGCCTCCGGCGACGGCCGCGAACGCGGCGCGCAGCGCCACTTCGGTCTTGCCGAAGCCGACATCCCCGCACACCAGCCGGTCCATCGGAAATCCGGCGCTCATGTCCTTCAGCACGGCGTCGATCGCCGCCTGCTGGTCGGGCGTCTCCTCGAAGCCGAACCCCTCGGCGAACGCCTCGTAGTCGTGCTGGCTGAATTCGAACGCGTGGCCCTTGCGCGCGGCGCGCAGCGCATAGAGGTTCAGAAGTTCGGCGGCGGTGTCGCGCACCTGCTTTGCGGCCTTCTTCCGCGCCTTGTCCCAGTCGGCCCCGCCAAGCAGATGCAGCGGAGCGGCGTCGGGATCGGCTCCGCTGTAGCGGCCGATCAGGTGCAGTTGCGCCACCGGGACGTACAGGCTCGCCTCGTTGGCGTACTCGAGGCGCAGGAACTCGGTCGCCCCCTGGCCGAGGTCCATCGTCTCCAGCCCGAGGTAGCGGCCGATGCCGTGCTCGACGTGCACCACCGGATCGCCCACCCGCAGCTCCGCGAGGTCGCGGATCATCGCCTCGACGTTGGAGGCGCGCTCGCGCTGCTTGCCGCGCAGCCGCCGCGGGCTCGAGGCGTAGAGCTCCGTCTCGGTGACGACGGCCAGCCCGCGTTCGCGCAGGACGAAGCCCTCGTGCAGCGGAGCCACGCCGAGGGCGAGCCGCGCGTCCGACGCAACGAAGGCGGCGAAGTCCGCGTTGTCCGCGTACCGCAGGTTGTATTCGGCAAACATCTGCCCGATCGTTTCGCGCCGGCCCGCGGCGTCGGCGACGATCAGCACGCGGCCGCCGAAGCGCGCCGTGTAGTCGCGCAACTTCTGCACGGGATCGTCGGCGCGCCGCTCGACCGCCAGCGCCGGCAGCGGCTCGAAGCCTGCGTGGGTGCCTTCGCCCAGGGCGATCCGGCCGTGCGCCTTGGAGTGCGCGAAGAACTGCTCCGCGTTCAGGAAGAGGTCGGCCGGCGGCAGGATCGGGCGGGACGCGTCCCGCGCGAGGAAGCGATGCCGTTCGCTGGTCTCGTTCCAGAAGCGCTGGATGGCGGCCTCGATGGCGCCGTGCATGACGACCACGGCGTCCGCCGGCAGGTAGTCGAACAGCGTTGCCGTCTCTTCGAAGAACAGCGGCAGGAAGTACTCGATGCCCTGCGACGCGATGCCGGTGCCGACATCCTTGTAGACGCTCGATCGGCTCGGATCACCTTCGATCCGGTCGCGCCAGCGGCGGCGGAACGCCTGCCGCGCCGCTTCGTCGATCGGGAACTCCCTGCCCGGCAGCAGGCGGATGTCCGGGACCGGATACAGGCCGCGCTGCGTGTCCGGATCGAACGCCCGGATCGTCTCCAGCTGGTCATCGAGCAGGTCGAGCCGGTACGGCAGCGCCGACCCCATCGGGAACAGATCGAGCAGCCCGCCGCGCATCGCGAACTCGCCGGGCGCGACCACCTGCGAAACGTGCTGGTAGCCGACGAACACGAGCTGGGTCCGCAGTGCCTCGACGTCCACCCTCTGGCCCTGCCGGAAGAAGAAGGTGTGACCGGCGACGTATTGCGGGGGAGCCATCCGGTGCAACGCCGTGGTCGCGGAAACGACGAGCACGTCCATCCCGCCGGCAGCCGGTTGGCTCAGGCGATACAGCGTCTCCAGCCGCTCCGAGACGAGATCCTGGTGCGGCGAAAGCGTGTCGTAGGGCAGCGTCTCCCAGTCCGGCAGCGGGCGAACGGTCAGCGTGGGCTCGAAGTAGCGGACTTCGTCGACCAGCCGCTGCGCGTCGAGCGCGTCGGCCGAGACCACGACCAGCAGGCGCTTCGCGGTTCGCGCAGCCGTTGCGGTCTCGGCCAGCAGCAATGCGTCGCCGGAGCCCGGCGGCCGCGCGATGGCGACACGGGTCCCTGCGGACGGGAGTGTCTGCGAGGAGATGCCCGACAGCGGGGCCGCGGGCGCGGCGGTGGAAACTTCGTGATTCACAAATGAAAAACGGCAGCCGAGCCACGCTCACGAGCTGCCGAACTCGGTCGCTATTATACGAAGCACATTTGCATCCACCCGGGCCGGGATTCGCGTTGCGTCACTCCGTTCGTTACTTCGGACTCATCCCTGCGGCGGGCGTGGGCTCCCGCATGGGCGCCGACAGCGGTCCGAAGCAGTACCTGGCGCTCGGCGGAAAGCCGATGCTCGAACACTCGATCGACGCGATGCTGACCGATGCGCGCATCGAGCGAGTGTTCGTCGTCGTCGCGCCCGCCGACACCCGCTGGCGGTCGATTCGCGCGGACGCCGGACGCGTCGAGTTCCTTCCCGTCGGCGGAGCTTCACGCGCGGAGTCCGTGCGCAACGGACTCGATGCGATCGCCGGGCGTGGCGAAGACGACGATCGCGTGCTCGTGCACGACGCCGCGCGCCCATGCCTCGGCGCGGCACAGCTGGCAGCACTGATCGACGAGGCCGGCGGCGAGGACGGCGGCGGACTGCTCGCCGTGCCGTTGAGCGACACGCTGAAGCGCGGCGAAGACGGCCGCGTCGCAGCGACGCTCGACCGCTCGTCGCTCTGGTGTGCGCAGACGCCGCAACTGTTCCGCATCGGATCGCTGCGCGCGGCGCTGGCGAGCGGCCCGCTGGCAGGCATCACGGACGAGGCCAGCGCGATGGAGCGTGCCGGCCACGCGCCGCGCCTCGTGGCGGGCGTTTCGTCGAACCTGAAGGTCACCACGCCCGAGGACGTCGTCCTCGCCGGCGCGGTCCTGCGGGAGCAGGGACGTGTCTAGATCGGGAAGGACGGCATGAAGATCCGGGTGGGGCAGGGCTTCGACGTGCACGCGCTGGTTCCGGGCCGACGGCTCGTGATCGGGGGCGTGGAGATTCCGCACGAGCGCGGACTGCTCGGGCACTCCGACGCCGACGTGCTGCTGCACGCGATCACCGACGCCATCCTCGGCGCGGCCGCGCTCGGCGACATCGGTCGGCTGTTTCCCGACGATGATCCGAACTTCCGGGACGCGGACAGCCGGGCGCTGCTGCGAACCGCCGTGACGCGTGTCGCCGCGGCCGGCTGGCGCGTCGGCAACGTCGACGCGACGGTGATCGCGGAGCGGCCGAAGATCGGTCCGCACGTGGCGGCCATGCGCGCGGCCATCGCGGCCGAATGCGGCATCGACGCTGACGCCGTCAGCATCAAGGGCAAGACCAGCGAGAAGCTCGGCTACGCGGGGCGCGGCGAAGGCATTGTCGCCCAGGCCGTGGTGCTGCTGTTGGCCGACTGAGGCGGATCGCTAGAGGGCGGGCAACGCCAGTTCAGCGCGCAGCCCGTGCGGCGCATTGGCGAGCAGGCGCAGATCGCCGCCGTGCATGCGCGCGATGCGCTGCACGATCGGCAGGCCGAGTCCCGCGCCGCCACTGCCCGATCGCGCCGCCTCGCCGCGCTCGAATGGCCGCATCAGGCGCTCGATCTGGTCGGTGGGCACGCCTGGTCCGTTGTCGGCGATGCCGACGATCGCCATGTCGTCGTCGCGCAGCAGGCTCACGGCGACGTTGAGCGCGCCCGACTTCGGATCCCGTCCGTAGCGCACTGCATTCGTCAGCAGGTTGTCGACTGCGCGATCGAGTTCGTTCCGGTACCCGTGCACCCGCACCGAGGGCGCCAGGCGCAGGTCGACGCGCGACAGCGGCTGCGCCTCGATGCGCGCGCGCCGCACGGCCGCTTCCAGCAGTGGTGCGAGTTCGATGTCCTCGGCCGGCGCCTGCGGCTCCTTGCGCGCGTAGTCGAGGAACTGATGCACGATGTTGTCGATCTGTTCGATGTCGCCGGCCATCGCGTCGCGCGCGTCCTGCGGCACGTTGGCCATCTCGATTTCCAGTCGCAGTCGGGTCAGCGGCGTGCGCAGGTCGTGGGAGATCCCCGCCAGCAGCACCGCGCGGTCGGCTTCGAGCTTGCCGAGGTCGGCGACCATGCGATTGAAGTTCTCGTTGACCGTGCGGATCTCGACGGGCCCGGTTTCCGGCAGCGGCGCCGGCTGGCGGCCGCTGCCGAGGTCGGCCGCCGCGCGCGAAAGCTGCGCCAGCGGCCGGTTGATCAACCGGGTGATGAGGACGGCGCCGATCAGCGAGAGCAGCAGAGCCACCGCGGCCCAGCCGATCCACTGCGTGCCGTAGGTGCGCGCCGCCGGATCACGGTCGATGAACACCCAGTACTTGTCTTCGTCGAGCGCCAGGCTCACCCACAGCCCTTGGATGCCGTTCACCGCAGAGGCGACCTGGGTGCCGGGACCAAGACGGTCGACAACGGACTTCGCCGCCAGCTGGATCAGCGGGGCCCCGGTCACCGGCGCGACGGTGTCGGTCGGCTCGAGCGGGTAGATGCGGATGCCCTCGTTGGCCGCCAGTTCGGTCAGCAGCTCCCGCCTGACGAACGGATCGGAGTACAGCAACGCGGCGCGCGTGACGTTGACGACCGATACGACCTGCTGCGCGATGCTCTGTGCGCGCGGGGCACGCTCGAACAGGCGGAAGCTCTGGATCCAGGCGCCGAGGCTGGTGACGATCAGCAGCAGGACGAGCAGCAGCGTTCGCCAGAACAGCGAGGGCGAGCGCAGGGACGGGCCGGTCATGGGCTTTAGGGCCTGTTAACGCTTGGCTCGC
>CAYGXL010000014.1:0-3734 GCA_964353935.1 uncultured Burkholderiaceae bacterium
GACGATGATCTCGGTCCACTCGAGCGGCCAGCCGAGGACGAAGATGATGACCTGCGACAGGAGCAGGAACTCGGTCTTCGACAGATTCATCGACAGCACCCACTTCTCCACCAGGTCCTGGCCGCCGAGCAGCGCGAACGCGGCCGAGAAGATCGACGAGCCGACGAACAGCCAGCACACCATCGCGCTGGTCTTCGCCGTCAGGAACGACGACTCCTTCACCGTTTCCAGCAGATTGCTCTCGCGCAACGCAAGGACCGACCACACCCCGATGCCGACGATCGCAATGAAACCGAACCACGTCGGCACCGGAGGGGCCGTACCCCATAGCGCAAGACGGAGCCAGACGATGGAAGCCAGGAAGGGAATCCAGAGCGGAATCCAGACGAGCAGCAATTTGCGGACTCGTTCACCCGGGTAGTTGAGGAGCATGTAGGCCGAGGCCAGAACGAAGCCTCCAAAGGCGCCGATGGCGGCCGCCTCGGTCGGTGTCGTCAACCCGAAGACGATCGAACCCAGCACCGCAAGGATCAGCACGACAAGCGGGAAGAACGACGCCAGCAGCATCCGGAAGATCTCGAGGCGCTTGACCGAGAACGTCGCGTAAAACGCGATCAGCGCGAGAGTGCCGACTCCCAGCGTGATCCAGAAGCCCAGCGGAGCCGGTCGCGCTTCCGGCTGCGCTGCCTGCTTGCCGGCGACCTGAGCAGCGCCCGTCGATGCAGCCGGTTCCGCCGGGAGCGGGGCCGCGGCCTGGGGAGGCTCCTTCACGTCGGCGCCGGGGGGCTCGCTTAAGGCGCCCGAGGACGGCGGCTCCTGAACCCCTTCCGGCTCAGCCAGGCCCCCGCGTTCGTGCGACTCGCCCATGCCCGCCGACGAGTCCATCTGCTGCAGCTCGCTCTCCGCGGCGAGCGGCGCGGTGACGGTCACGTAGGCCTCGACCATCACGAAGGCAAAGAGGAGCAGCGGGGACAGGACGATGGCCAGCTGCTTCAGCAGAGCACCTGTCTTCACTTCACGATTGGTGCGCCCCTTCAGGGCTCCGACGACCGCAGGCAGGGCGCGTCGGCTGCCATCGGCCGACAGTGCTTCCAGCACCGGAGGAAGCTTGACCCTGCGCCCCTCCTCCGAGAGCGGCGGCGCCATGTGCGGCCAGATCTTGGCCACGATGATCACGTACAGGATGTACAGGCCAGCCAACATGATTCCGGGAAAGAACGCGCCCGCGTACAACTGCACGACCGACACGCCGGCGGTCGCGCCATAGACGATCAACATGACCGATGGCGGGATCAGGATGCCGAGGCAACCACCGGCCGTGATGGCGCCGGCGCCGAGCCTGGTGTTGTAGCCCGCCTTCAGCATCGCCGGGAACGCCAGCAGGCCCATCAGGGTGACGACCGCGCCGACGATGCCGGTGGCGGTTGCGAACACCGCGCAGGTCACGAGCGTTGCAACGGCCAGCGAGCCCGGAATGCGGGCCATGGCCAGGTGCAGCGACTTGAACAGCTTCTCGATCAGGTTGGCGCGTTCGACCAGGTATCCCATGAAGACGAACAGCGGGATCGAGATCAGCACGTCGTTGCTCATCACCTTGAACGTCGACTGCACGAACAGGTCGAGGGTCTTCCTGACGTCCCCGTCGTACGACAGCCACGTAAAGAGGATCCCCATGCCCATCAGCGTGAACGCGGTGGGGAATCCCATCATGATGGCAACGACCACCAGGGACAGCATCAGCAGGCCGATGTGCCCGCGCGAGATTGTCTCCGCACTCAGGAAGATGTACAGCGCGCCGGCGATGAGCAGCGCCATCAGCGTGAAGCCGAACCACAGCTCCTTGCGGATCTTCATTTCGGCTCCCGCTCCTGTGCCACGACGAGGGCGTCGACCGCGAGGATGTCTTCGTCCTTCACGTGCACCATCTGCTTCAGCTTGTCGACGTCGACCTCCTCGACGTCCTCGATCCGGCTCGGCCATTCGCCGTCACGGATGCAGAGGTAGCAGCGGATGATCTCGACGATGCCCTGTACCAGCAGCAGGAAGCCGGCGGCCGGGATCACGAACTTGAAGGGATAGATCGGCAACTGGTCGGCCGAGAAGGTCTGCTCGCGGATCGCCAGCGACTCCTGCGCGAAAGTCCAGCCGGCGTAGGTGAGCGCGATGATGCCGGGCAGGAAGAACGCGAAGTACAGGATGATGTCGACCCACGCCTGCGTACGCGGCCGGAAGAAGCCGTAGAGCACGTCCCCGCGCACGTGGTTGTTCTTCGCCAGCGTGTAGGCGCCCGCCATCATGAACAGCGTGCCGTACAACATGATCTGGGCATCCAGCGCCCAGCCGTGGGGGCTGCCGAGCACGTATCGGGAGTAGACCTCCCACGTGATCAGAATGGTCAGTCCGACGATCAGCCAGGAAAACAGCTGGCCGAAGAAGGTCGAGAATTTGTCGACCGTCAGCAGGAATTGTTGCATCGAGTCCTCGCCTGGAACGCCGGCCTTCTGCGGGCCGTTTCTGGTGACACGGGTGATTCGGAAGAACGCAGGCGACGCCTCGCGTCGCCTGCCCCGATACAAGGACCCGGCCGCGAGGGCCGGGTCGTGTCGCTCTCGCTAGGCCTTCTTGGCGGGCGCGCCGGCCGGACGGCCAAAGTAGCGGTTGTACGCCATCCGGAAGTCGACTTGGTAGTCGAAGCCGTACCGGCCGACGCGCTCCGCGAAGGCCTTCTGCGACTCGAGCACCCTCTTGAAAATCGGGTTCTCGGCCGACTTGGCTTCGCAGATCTTGTCCCACACCTCGAGCTGGGTCCGCAGGATCGCATCCGGGGTCTTGTAGAAGCTGACCTTGTCCGTCGTGCGCAGCTCGATGTAGTCCTTGGAATAGCGGTCGGCGGCCTTCCAGCTCATGTCGGCGCTCGCGGCCTGCACAGCGTTGTCGATGACGGCCTTCAGTTCGCCCGGCAGCGCGTCGTACTTGGTCTTGTTGAACAGGACCTCGAACTGCTCGCCCGACTGGTGGAAGCTCTGCAGCATGCAGACCTTCGACACGTCCGGGAAGCCGAGGATGCGGTCGGACGTCGCGTTGTTGAACTCGGCGCCGTCGATCAGGCCGCGGTCCAGCGCCGGGACGATCTCGCCGCCCGGCAGCGGATTCACCGCCGCGCCCATCGCCGTGTACATGTCGACCGCAAGGCCCACCGTGCGGAACTTCAGGCCCTTGACCTGGTCGGCCGTGGTGATCGGCTTCTTGAACCAGCCGAACGGCTGCGTCGGCATCGGGCCGTACAGGTACGACACGATGTTCATGTTGAGACCCTTGTAGATCTCCTCCAGCAGCGCCTTGCCGCCGCCGTGGTAGTGCCACGCGAGAACCTGGTTCGCGTCCATACCGAAGGCCGGACCCGAGCCCCACAGCGCCATGGCCGTGCTCTTGCCGTACCAGTACGCCACGACGCCGTGGCCGCCGTCGAGCGTGCCCTTGTTGACGGCGTCGAGCAGGTCGAACGCGCGCACGACCGCACCGGCCGGCAGCAATTCGATCTTCAGGCGCGCGCCGCCCATGTCGTTGACCTTCTTGACGAAGTCATTGGCGAACTCGTGGAAGATGTCCTTCGCCGGCCAGGTGCTCTGGAAGCGCAGGGTGGTGGTCTGGGCCCTGGAGACCATCGGGAACCCGAGAGCCGCCGTGCCTGCCGTCGCTGCCGCCGCGCTGGAAAGGAACTTCCGGCGAGTCGG
>CAYGXL010000014.1:3834-32155 GCA_964353935.1 uncultured Burkholderiaceae bacterium
GACGTTCAGAAGAAGCCCAGTCCCACGGAAAAGAGCTTCTCGACGCGCGGAATGATCCGCTTGTTCTCGACGAACACGATCAGGTGATCCTCGGCCTGGACCACGACGTCGTGATGGGCCATCAGGACCTGCGCCTTGTCGCCGGCACCACGGACGACGGCCCCGATCGTCGCGCCACGCGGCATCTCGATCTGCTCGATCGGCTTGCCGATGATGCGCGAGGTCTTCTCGTCGCCGTGCACGATGAGTTCGAGGGCCTCGGCGGCGCCGCGGCGCAGGCTGTGAGCCGCGACCACGTCGCCTCGCCGCACGAACCGGAGCAGCGCAGAGAGTGTCGCGTAGGACGGCGACACGGCAATGTCGATCTGGCCGCCCTGCATCAGGTCGCCGTAGCTCTTGCGGTTGATCAGCGCGATGGTCCGCCGCGCGCCAAGGCGCTTGGCGAGCAGCGAACTCATGATGTTGTTCTCGTCGTCGTTGGTCAGCGCGATGAACACGTCGGCGTCCTGCACCCCTTCCTGGGTCAGCAGGTCTTCGTCGGTGGCGTCGCCGTGCAGGACGAGCACATCCGAGGACAACTGCTGCGCCAGCAACTCGGCGCGCCGCTTGTTGGCCTCGATGATCTTGACGTTGAACCGTTCCGGGGTGGCCATTCCCTCGCCCGTGTCGAGCGCGCGCGCGAGCCGCAGGCCGATGTTTCCGCCGCCGGCCAGGATCACGCGGCTGACCGGCTTGTCCATCCTGCGGAGTTCGCTCAGCACCATTCGGATGCTGTCGGAGGGCGCGAGGAAGAACACCTCGTCCCCGGGCTGGACGAACGTGTCGCCATCGACCCGGACGCTCGCCTCGTTGCGGAAGATGGCTACGATCCTCGCGTCGACCTTCGGGATGTGGCGGCGCAGGTCCTTGATCGGGTGCGACACCAGCGGACCGCCGGCAAACGCCCGCACGGCGATCAGGCTCGCGCCGCCCTCGGCGAACTCGAGCACCTGCAGGGCCTCCGGAAACTCGATCAGCTTCAGCAGGTAGTCGGTGACCGTCTGCTCCGGGAAGATCACGTGTGAAGCCCGGAAGCCCCCCTCGCCGATCAGCGTCGGATGCTGCTGCAACTCGACGTTGCGCACGCGCGCGATGCGGGTCGGGATGTTGTAGAGATCGGCGGCGATCTTGCAAGCCACGAGGTTGATCTCGTCGCCGGCCGTGACGGCGATCAGCATGTCGGCATCGTCCGCGCCTGCCTGCAGCAGCGTCGACGGCAACGCGGCGTTGCCGACCAGCCCGCGCAGGTCGAAGCGGTCCTGAAGCTCCGCGACGCGATTGGCGTCGGTGTCGATGACGGTGATGTCGTTCGCCTCGGAGACCAGTGCCTCCGCTACCGACGAACCGACGCGGCCGGCCCCGACGATGATGATCTTCATGGATGGGTCGTGGACGACGCCGGCGAGGCTGATCTAATCCTCGTAATCGTCCCGCTGCACGTACACCCGCGGCTCGTTGGCCGCGTCGCGCGCCTCCACGACCGGCGGCGGCTCCAGCGGTTCTTCGACGCGCTCGCCGCGCCGATTGCCCCGCGCGAGTTCGATGCCGAGCTGCTTGAGCTTGCGGTACAGGTGCGTTCGCTCGAGCCCGGCACGGTCGGCCACGCGCGTCATGCTGAAGCCTTCCCGGGCCAGGTGGTACTCGAAGTAGACCCGCTCGAACTGGTCGCGCGCATCACGCAACGGTTGATCGAGCGGGACGCCGTTGTGACGGGCCGGCTCGGGTTCGGCAGCAGCCGCCGCGTCCCGGGCGGGAGCAGACGCGGCCTCCGCCTGCGGCTCGGCATGGGCCGGCTGCGCGGCGGGAGCCTGCAGCGGCCGAAGGTTTCGCGTCACGCGCGCGCGTTCGAGCCCGCTGCGGACCGCGGACAGCAGCCGCGCCATGGCGATGGGCTTCTCGAGGAACTCGAGGGCGCCAAAGCGTGTGGCCTCCACCGCGGTGTCGATCGTCGCGTGCCCCGACATCATGATCACCGGCATCGTCAACTGGCCTTGCGACGCCCACTCCTTGAGCAGCGTCACGCCGTCGGTGTCCGGCATCCAGATGTCGAGCAGCACGAGGTCGAGCGCTTCACGCTGCCGCGCCGTCCGCGCGGCGGAGGCGTTCTCGGCCGTGATCACCACATGGCCCTCGTCGGACAGGATCTCGGAGAGAAGCTCCCGGATGCCGATCTCGTCGTCGACCACGAGGATGTTAGCCATGGATACGAATGCCGCGGGAATGCGCGGGCGCCTGCACTGCGGACAACGAAGCGGACACGGGAGAAGACAACGGCACACCAGACGGCAGGTTGAACACGGGTGAAGCTTACGCCGCGTGACGCGACGCTGCCTCGCTATTGGCGGCGAGCCTGCGGAAGACGATCGTCACGACCGCTCCGCCCGCATGCCCAACGCCGCCTCCGACGTTCCGGTTGACGGCCTCGATGCGGGCGCCGTGCTCGTCGACGATCTTCTTCACCATCGCGAGTCCAAGCCCGGTACCACTGGGCTTCGTCGTGACGTACGGCTCGAACGCACGCCTGAGTATATTCGCGGCAAAGCCCGGTCCGTTGTCCTCGACGGACATCCGTACCGCGCGCGCGCGGGTGCTGCCCTCGTCGATCTCGACGAGCTCGGTCCGGACGACGATGCGCGGATCCGGACGCCCCGCCAGCGCATCCTGAGCGTTGGCGATCAGGTTGTGGATCACCTGCCGCAACTGGGTCGCGTCGCCGTCGATCGTGGGGAGCTCCTGCGCCAGCTGGAGACGCAGCGATCCGGCGCCGGCCTCGGCGCCATACAGGGTCCCGACCTCGGCGATCAGCTCGTTGAGGTCGAGAGGCGACAGCCGGGCCGGTGGCACGCGCGCATAGTCGCGGAAGTCGTCCACCATGTGCTTCATGGCGGTCACCTGGTTGACGATGGTCGAGGCTCCGCGCCTGAGCACTTCCGAGTCCTGCGCGGACAGCTTGTCCGCGAGCTTCATCTGCAGCCGCTCGGCGGCGAGCTGGATCGGCGTGAGGGGATTCTTGATCTCGTGCGCCAGGCGGCGAGCGACCTCGCCCCAGGCGACAGCGCGCTGCGCCGAGATCACCTGCGTGACGTCGTCGAACACCACGACGTAGCCGAGGCCGTCGTCGAGCGGCAGGCGCGATCCGCGCGCGAGCAGCATCAGCGGTTCGACGCCGCCGACCTCTCCGCCCGCGGCAGCCGGCCGCTTGACCTCGATCTGCTGCTGCCACGAATCCTTCGGCGACGCGGCCAGCGCGTGGTCCGCGAATGCCGCCTCGAACGCGATCGCGAGCGTGGGATCGACTTCCGCGAGCGGCCGGCCGGCACGCTGCAGCAAGGTGTGGCCAAGGATGCGCGCGGCACCGTGGTTGGCCGTCACCAGGCGGAAATCATTGTTGAGCACGACCACCCCGGCCGACAGGTTGGCGAGCACGCGCTCGAGGTAGGTCTTCGCGTTCACCAGCTCCCGCTGCTTGTGCTCCACCTGGTCGCGCGCTTCGGTGAGCTGGCGGGTCATCGCATTGAAGGACTGGGTGAGGAGGTTCAGCTCGTCGTTGCCGGGGAACTCGCGGACCGGCCGGAAGTTCCCTTCGGCAACCGCCTTCGTGCCCTCGGCGAGCTGCAGCAGCGGGGCGGTCATCGAACTCGCCAGCAGAACACTCGACGCGATCGCCGCGAACACCGAAAGCAGCAGCGTCAGGGTGAGCGTCAGCCCGTAGATCGTGCGCAGGCCGCTTCGCGCCAGCGCCAGTTCCTGGTATTCCCGGTACCCGCTCTGGAGGGCTTCTGCGTTCGCGGCCAGCGTCGCGGGAACCGCCTGCACCAGTTGCAGGTACCGAACCTCGCTGGGAGGCAGCACCGATCCCAGGCCGCCGACGCGTGGAGCGCCTTGATCGCGCACCTCGCCGAGCCCCGCGCTGCCGCCCGGCTCGAAGGAACGCAGCCCCGTGCGAGGGGGCGCGGACGAAGCCGGTGATGGCAGCGGCACCGGCACGATGACTCGCGCGCGCAGGCCCTGCCGGGCATCGATGGCGCCCGCCTCGCCTTCGATGGCGGCGAACAGGCGTTGCGTGCGGGCCTGCCGCAGCTGCGCCGCGGACGGAATCTCGGGAACCAGTTCCGACACATCGCCGCCGCTGGCCCCGATCAGCTGTCCGCTTCCCGTCACCAGCAGCGCCTCCTGGACGCCGCCCTGCTCGCGCAGCCGGTTCAGCTCGGACACGTGGGCGGACTCGGGCAGGTCCGAGAGCTCGAGCGCCCACGCGTGCGCCTTGCGGGTGACGTCGTCCTTGATGTTGTCGAGGACCGCGCGTCCGAGCGTCAGGCCCGAGTCGAGGGCCCGGTCGACCCGGACATCGAACCAGGACTCGATCGACCGTCCGAGGAACTGCGTCGACACGACATAGATCAAGACGCCGGGCAGCACTCCCATCAGCGCGAACGCGATGGAGAACCGCATCATCATCCGTGCGCCGAACCGCCCCTGGCGCAGCCGCTTCACCAGCCGACGCACGAGCAGCAGCACGAGGATGAAGAGCAGCCCTGCGATCACGCCGTTGACAGCCAGCAGGACCGGGTAGTTGCGTTCGAAGAACGCGGTGTTCCCGCTTGCCGACGCAAGCAGGAAGAGCAGCACGCCCGACAGCGAAACGGCGAACAGCAGGCCGTAGCGCAATGCCCTAGGCATCGGCGTCCATCCTCAGGCCCGCGCAGGCGCCGGGCGCAGCGAACCAACGATGGGAAGACATCGGCAACGGGCGCTCAGAACAGCAGGTCGGCCGGCACCTGGACTTCGCGCCAGTCGGACGCCAGGCTCCACTCGCGGCTGGTGATCGCGTTGACCTGAAAGGGCTTGGGCAACTGCGAGACGTCCAGCCGCATCCGGACCTGGGCTCCGTAGTCATCGCGCGGCGACAGTTGCGCCCGGTCCATCACTTTCCAGTTGCGCACGCTCTTCACGAGCGCGAGCGCTTCGTCGAGCGATTCGAACGGCTGCGACAGGCCGCCGCGCGCCAGCCGGTATTGCCGGGTCAGCGGGCTGTAAGACAACCGGTAAACGAGCTTCTGCGACGCGACCATCCGATCGAACCAGTACCAGCGCTTCCGGACCAGCTCGAACTCGATGTTGAAGTACAGCGCGATGCCCTTCTGTACGGCCTCCTCGAGCGCCTGCGGCAGTTCGAACTCGAAGGTCGCATTGAGGACGATGGCGCGGCTCGCGCCGTCGTCCTGGTGCTCCAGTGCGGCCGCCATGACCCCGATGCGCTCGTCGGCCGCCCCCGTCGGCGGCGCGAGCAGGAGCATCAGCGCTGCCAGCCACGGCAGGATTGCTCTTAGCGCCAGGTTGGAGGTCATCGGGTCTTTTGGAGCAAGGCGTAGAAGAAGCCGTCGTGCAAAGTCGGCAGCGCCGAGACGCCGTCCCATGCAGGCGCCACTGCCGAAGTCGGCACAAGCTGCACGCACCGCGCGCCGGCCGGCAGGGGCACCTCACGCGCCTCCGAATGCTCGGCCGTGAAGCGCGCAATCTGCTCAGGCCCCTCTTCCGGGAACAGCGAGCAGACGACGTAAAGCAATCTACCACCCACCTCCAGCAGCGGCCACAAGGCGCGCAGCAATCGCGCCTGCAGCGTTGCCAAATGTGCAACATCGGACGGGCGCCGCAACCATGGGATGTCCGGATGGCGGCGGACGGTGCCCGACGCGGTGCACGGTGCGTCCAGCAGGACTCGGTCGAACGGCCTGCCGTCCCACCATCGGGACGGCTCCGCGGCATCGCCGATCAGCACCTCGGCGACCGTCCGCGTGCGATCCAGGTTCTCGCGTATGCGCGCCGCCCGCGCACCGTCGACGTCGAGCGCAACCACACTGACGCCGTCGCCTTCCGCGATGTGCGCGGTCTTGCCCCCGGGCGCGGCGCAGGCGTCCAGCACGCGCTGGCCCGGTTCGACACCGAGCCACGGAGCGGCGAGCTGCGCCCCGGCGTCCTGCACCGAGACTTCGCCCTCCGCGAAACCGGGCAAGTCCGCCACCGGGCGCGGTGAGTGAATCCACACGGCCCGTTCACCGACTCGCGTCGCGGCCATGGAAGCCCCCGCGCAGCGCCGCAGGTAATCGTCCACATCCACGCGCGCCGCGACGCGCAGCACCAGCGGCGGCGCTTCGGATTGGGCGGCCAGGATCGCTTCCCACCGCTCGGGAAAGGTGGCGCGCACGCGCGCGAGCCACCACGGCGGCACGTTGAAGCGCAGCTCGGCCGACCGGTCGCGCGCCGCCATGAGTTCGTCGCGGCGTCGGATGAAGTTGCGCAGCAGCGCATTCACGAATCCGGCCGCCGGCGCGATGGATGGCACGCGTCGCGCGGCGCTGACCGCCTGGTCGACGATCGTGTATTCGGCGTGGCGCTCGCGCATCAGTTGTCCGAGCGACACGGCGAGCAGCGCCGCCAGCGGCGGCGACGGCGGCCGGCCCGCCAGCGTGCCGATCGCGTGCTCGGCGAACGCGAGATGACGAACCGCGGTGTAGCTGACGTCGAGCACGGCGGGCCGCATTTCCGGACGCCCGCTCACCGCCAGCGCGATCGCGCGGTCGAGCGACTGCCCGGCGCGGAAGCGCTGCCAGGCGTGGGCCGCGGCCGCGAGGACTTCGGCGAGTGGCGCCGCAGTGGTCATTCCGCAGGCGGTGACTGGCACCGCTCGCCGGCGCGCAACGGAAACCCCGCGAGGAACTCGCGCGCGCCGAGGCGCTTGCCGCCCGGCCGCTGCAACTCCGTGACGCGCAGGGCACCGTCGCCGCATGCGATCGTCACGCCTGCGGCCTCCGCATCGATCACCGTGCCCGGCACCGCGGTGCTCCGCGCCGAGACCGCCGCGGCACGCCACACCTTGATCGGCGTGCCCTGCAGCAAGGTGGAGGCCCCGGGATACGGGTCGAACGCGCGCACCCGACGGGCAAGAGCGCGGTTCGGCTGCGTCCAGTCGAGCCAGGCTTCAGCCTTGTCGATCTTCGGCGCGTACGTGGCTCCATCGGGCTGCGGCGTCGCCACCAGCTCGCTCACGCGCGACAGCGCCTCGACGATCAATCGCGCGCCCAGCCCGGCCAGCGTGTCCGTCAAGGCGCCGGACGTCGCTTCAGGCGAAATCGGCACTGCCCCGGCAAGCAGCATCGGGCCCGTATCGAGCCCGGCGTCCATCTGCATGATGGTGATGCCGGTCGACTCATCGCCGGCCTCGATGGCACGGGCGATCGGAGCCGCACCGCGCCACCGCGGCAGCAGCGAGGCGTGGATGTTGATGGCGGTCAGCCGCGGCGACCAGCCCGGCCGCAGTCCCGTGGGAATGTCGAGGACGTCCTGCGGCAGGATCAGTCCATACGCGGCGACCACCAGGACGTCCGGAGCAGCGTCGCGCAGCCGCTGCCTCGCGGCGGCCGCCTCGTCTCCCTTGCGCAGCGAAGCGGGCGTGTCGACGGGAATTCCGTGCGCCTGCGCCAGTTGCTTGACCGCGCCGGCAGTCAGCTTCATGCCCCGGCCCGCCGGCCGGTCGGGCTGCGACAGCACGAGCGGAATCGTCCAGCCGCGGCCTGGCGCGGCGTCGATGAGGGCGGCCAGGGCCGCGGCGGCAAACGACGGCGTTCCCGCGAACACGATGCGCATGCCGCCATTCTAGGGATACCGCCTCGCAGCACCGGATCGCGGGCGACCTGCGTGACCCGGCTACCATCCGGTCAAAGTGGTTTGCATCACTGGACAAGGGGGGACGCAGCTTGAAGCCGCTGTCGGGGCTCGACGCACTTTTCCTGCATCTGGAAACGCCCGCCACGCCCATGCACGTCGGCGCGGTGCACCTGCTGCAGCTTCCGAAGGGCCATCGCGGCGACTTCGTGGACGACGTGAAGCGCCACGTCGCGCGGAGGTTGCCGCTGTCGCCGGTGTTCACGCGCCAGCTCGCGGAGATGCCGCTCAACTTCGCCAATCCCGTCTGGGTGCGCGCCGACGAGGTGGACCTCGATCGCCACATCCACCGGATCCGGCTGCCCAGGCCCGGCACGCAGCGGCAACTTGAAGCCGCCGTTGCCCGCCTGCACGCCAAGTGCATGCCGCGCGACCGGCCGCTGTGGGCATTTCACATCATCGAGGGGCTGGAGTCGGGCGATCTTGCGCTCTACACCAAGGTCCATCACGCGACGCTCGACGGCGCCGCCGGCGTGGCGTTCGCGCAGGCGCTGCTCGACCTCACACCGAAGCCGCGCAAGGTCGCCTCCGCGCCTCGGCGCAGCGGTGAACACCCCAGCCTCGCCGACCTCGTCGGCACGGCCGTGCGCACGACCGGCGTCCAGGGCGTCAAGGTCATCAAGCAGCTGCCCCAGCTCGCGACCGCCCTCGCCAGGCTGCTGAAAGGCGGCGGCGCCGGTTTCGGCCGCAATCTGGCATTCGGTCCGCGCACGAGTTTCAACGGCCAGATCGACGCGCCGCGCAGCTTCGCCACGGCCTCGCTGCCGCTCGACCGCGTGAAGCAGGTCGCGACGGCGCACGGCGCAACCATCAACGAAGTCGTGCTGACCGTGATCGGCGGCGCGCTGCGCCGCTACCTCGACGTTCATGGCGGCGTGCCGCGCAAGTCCTTGATCGCCGCGGTGCCGGTGTCGTTGCGCGAGGCCGGCAACACCGAGGCCACCACGCTCGCGACGATGACTCTCGCCTCACTCGCAACCGACATCGAGGATCCCGCGGCGCGCCTGGTCGAAGTGCGGGCCGCCTCCGCAGCAGCGAAGGCGGTGATGAAGCAGTTGCGCGGCGCGGTTCCGACCGACTTTCCGTCCCTCGGCCTGCCGTGGCTGCTGTCGGCTGCCGCGGGCCTCTACGGCCGGCTCGGCTTGGCCAACCGCATCCCGCCGATCGCGAACCTCGTGGTCTCCAACGTGCCCGGGCCACCGATGCCGTTCTACCTGGCCGGCGCGCGCCTGAAGACCTACTGGCCGGTGTCGATCGTCGAACACGGACTCGGACTCAACATCACCCTGCAGAGCTATGCAGGGTCGCTGGACTTCGGGCTCATCGCAGCCCGCTCCGCGCTACCCGACCTGCACCGCGTGGCTCGGGGCCTGCTCGAGGCCTTCGCCGAACTGGAAGCAGCGCCACCGCCGGCATTGCCACCCGAAGCGAAAGCGCCAGCTCCGACGTGAATGTCCTCGCCAACGGGCTGACGCTCCATGTCGAGGAGTTCGGCGACCCGGCTGCTCCGCCGGTGCTGCTGATCATGGGCCTGGCGATGCCGGCCGCCGCGTGGCCCGACGAGTTCATCGAGCGCCTCGTAGAGCACGGCCTGCGCGTGATCCGCTTCGACAACCGCGATGCCGGCGGCTCCAGCCGCGCGCGCGGACCGCGCCGGTACGGCGCGCAGGTCGCGATCGTGCGTGCGCTGATGCGCCTCCGGGTCCACGCGCCGTACACGCTGGACGACATGGCGAAGGACGCCGCGGGAGTCCTCGATGCGCTCGACATCGAGCGCGCGCACGTCGTCGGCGCTTCGATGGGCGGGATGATCGCGCAGGTGCTTGCGGCCCGCTACCCGGAGCGAGTCGCCACGCTCACGTCGATCATGGCCTCGTCAGGCAACCCGAGCCCGCGCGTGGCGCTCGGCAGCCGTCGAGCGCTCCGCGTGCTGCTGCGCCCACCCACCGGACTCGACACGACCGAAGGAATCACCGAGCACCTGATGCACGTGTTCGGCGTTATCGGCAGCCCCGGATTCCGCAGCGAGCGTCCCGCGCTGCGCGCGCAGCTCCAGAAGGTCGCGCTGCGCGGCTACGACCGCGCGGGCTCCGAGCGGCAGTTGCTTGCCGTCCTCGCCTCGGGCGACCGCCGGTCGCTGCTCGCGCGCATCACCGCGCCGACCCTGGTGATCCACGGCGCGGACGATCCGCTGGTGCCGGTCGCGGCCGGCATCGACACCGCACGGAACATCCCCGGAGCGCAGCTGAAGGTCGTCCCGGGGATGGGCCACGACTTCGCACCCGCGCTGCAGCCGGCCATCGCGGACTGGGTCGCCGCCCACATCCGGCGCTCGCCGATCCTCCGCGAAGCCGACGGCGCCACCGTGTCGGCGCCGGTTGCCGCCGCCGCTACATCTGCCTGAAGAGGTGCACGTACTGCCGCGCGACCGGCAGCTCGCGCGCGCAGTCATGCAACCGGACGTACAGCTTTCCGGTCAGGTCGCGCCGCGTGCCCGCCACGGCGTTCATGTTGACGATCACCGACCGGTGAATCTGCGCGAAATCGTCGGCGTCGAGCTGCTCCGCCAGCTCGGACAGCGGAACCCGGATGAGCCACTCTCCGATGTCGCGGCCGTCCCGGGCGAACACGCAGGTGTACTTGTCGTCCGCCTGCACGTAGAGCACGTCGCCGACCGCGATCTGATGCGTGACCTCGCCGTCGACCGTCCGCTTGCTCGCGCGAATCCAGCGCAGCGATCCGCCCCTGCGCGGCGCGAGATGCTGCGCCAGCTGTGCCAGCAAGGGCGCGAGGTCCGTTGTCGGCGATTGGGCCTGCTTCAGTTTCGCAACCGTGCGTGCGAGCCGCTCCTCGGTCACGGGCTTCAGCAGGTAGTCGATCGCGTCCCGCTCGAAGGCATCCACGGCGTACTGGTCATAGGCGGTGACGAACACGACCCGCGTGATGCCGCGCGACTGCGCGGCCACTTCGAGGCCGGTGGCGCCAGGCATGCGGATGTCGAGGAAGGCGATCTCGGGTCGATGCTCGGCGATCGCCGCCAGGGCCGCAGGGCCGCTGTCCGCGATGGCTGCAACGTGGAGTTCCGGCCACAGGCGCGCGAGCTGGTCGTGCAGGTATTGCGCGAGGTGCGGCTCGTCGTCGGCGATGATCGCTTTCATGGAGTCTCGAGCGGAAGCGTAAGGCGCACGCAGGTGCCTGGCGCGCGATCGGAAATGACGACGCGGGCGCGCTCCCCGTAGGCGGCACCGAGCCGCTCCCGCAGGTTGGCGAGGCCGACGCCGACGCCCTCGCGGTCGTCGAAGCCGAGGCCGTCGTCCTCGACGTCGACCTGCAACGCTCCGTCGACCGCGCGCGCGCGAACCGACACCGTGCCGCCCGCCAGTTTCGGTTCGAGCCCGTGCTTGATGGCGTTCTCCACCAGCGGCTGCAGCGACAAGGGGGGCACGGTCGCTCCGGCCAGCTCCGCGGGCAGCTCGACGGCATACCTGAGCCGCTCGCCCATGCGGATGCGGAGGATGTCGAGGTAGGCGCCGACCAGGGCGCACTCCTGGCCGAGCGTGGTTCGCTCGCTCCGGCTCGCCGCCAGCGACGCCCGCAGCAGGTCGATCAACCGCTCGAGCATCCGGCGCGCCTTGTCGGGCGCGCCATCGATCAGGCTCACGACATTGGCGAGGGTGTTGAAGAGGAAGTGCGGCTCGATCTGCGCCTGCAGCGAGCGCAGCTGCGCGTCGAGGGCGAGGCGCTCGAGTTCCGCGCTGCGGCTGCGCTCGCGTTCACGCGCCGCCTCCGCCGCCGCGAGGCGCGCCTTGTTGGCCATGTAGCGGTACCAGAACGTCGACACGATGATCGACACGAGGATGATCGCGATGGCGACGCGCGGCGCGCCCTGGATGATGCGCGCCACCTGCACCCCGAGCAGGCTCAGCCCGATCCAGTAGCCGATCAGGCACCCGAGGATCGGGATGCCGGCGAAGAACAGCACCCTCCGCCGCATGTCGAAGCCCTCGATCCGCTCGCGGCCGATGATGCGCGTGCCGAGATCGAACAGCAGGTGGATGGTGAATCCGATCGACTGGGCGATCACCCAGTTCCACTTGAACACCTGCCACAGCCCGGCCCGCTGCCCGAAGCTCCAGACGATCAGCGACAAGACGACGGCAATGGCCGTGTTGAACAGCAAGGTCCACGCGTACTGAAGCCACTGCGGCCCGGCGGTCGCGTGCGTCGGCGGCGCGCACCAGGCGCGCCAGGAGCCGAGCAAAGTGCCCGCCACGGCGGATCGGCGCCCTTCGGAAAGAGGGGTTCGGACAGGGCTGGAAGTCACCATGGAGGGCGACTGTAGCGGGCCTGCGACACGCGGCGAGCGTCCGGCGACGGACCGTCACCGGGCGCCGCGAAGTGCCGGGAAAGCGGCGCGACCGGTCAGGCTGCCGCCTTGACCCTGCGCTTGCGCATCTTGCTCTTGATGCGGTCCTGCTTCAGCGGCGACAGGTACTCCACGAAAACCTTGCCGAGCAGGTGATCCATCTCGTGCTGCACGCACACCGCCAGCAGGCCCTCGCAGTCGAGCTCGAAGGTATCGCCGCGCTCGTCCTGGGCCTTGACCCGCACCTTGGCCGGACGGGTCACCGCGTCGTACACGCCAGGCACGCTGAGGCAGCCTTCCTCGCACTCGACCCGCTCGTCGGAGGCCCAGGCGATCTCCGGGTTGATGAAGACCCTGAGCTGGTCCTTGTTCTCGGACACGTCGATCACGAGCAGGCGCTCGTGGACATCGACCTGGGTCGCCGCGAGCCCGACGCCCGGCGCCTCGTACATCGTCTCGGCCATGTCGGCGACGAGTCGGCGCAGCCGGTCGTCGAACCGGGTCACGGGCACGGCCACGGTCTTCAATCGCGGGTCGGGGTATTCGAGGATGGGAAGCAATGCCACGTTCAAATCTCCTGGACCGCAATGATGCCGCGCGGCGCAGCAAAGCGCTTTACTCCCCCCGAGTCACCACGCTTTTTGACGTCCGCGACAGGCTGGTTTGGGGCCACACTGCGCCTTGTCGAGGGGACCGCCCATGGCCCGCGCACAGCCGTTTGGCATCACTCTTTGTCGGGATGTATCCGTTGCGATATCAAGGCGATAGGGTCAGAATCTGATGCCCTGTGTCAGATATCAGCGTGCTCGGAAACTTCAAGGGGCGGGGTCGCAAGGCAGCCGGTTTGAACGGTCGCGAGGCCACGCTGGGTCCACAGGACCGATGGGTGGCAGCCGACATGAACGGAGCTTGGATGAACAAGACTAAGACGGGCATTTTGGCGATCACCGTGTTGGGCCTGACCGCCGCCGCGAGTTCCGTGCTCGCCCAATCGGCCACCAGCCGCTACCCCATTACGCCGGATCAACGCAGCACCGCCGACCAGGTCGCGCAGGCAGGCGTGGCGCTTTCCGAACTGTCTCCCAACGCGCCGGAACGGTACACGGTCAAGCGCGGGGACACGCTCTGGGACCTCTCCGGCATGTACCTGACGAGCCAGTGGCGCTGGCCCGAACTGTGGGGCATGAACAAGGAGGAGATCAGGAACCCGCACCTGATCTATCCGGGACAGGAACTCGTGCTGGTCAAGGTCGATGGCCGCGCCCGCCTGCAGGTCGCGGGCGACGGCGGATCGGGCGTCGGAAAGCTGGAGCCTCGGGTCCGCGACCTCGACGCGCAGCGCCTTGCCATCCCGAGCATCCCGAACAGCCTGATCGAGCCGTTCCTGTCGCAGCCGCTCGTGCTTGAACCCGGCACGCTCGATAGCGCTCCGCGCATCGTCGCAACGCAGGAGGGCCGTGTCTTCGTCGGCCGCGGTGACGACGCGTACGCCCGAGGCGTCGCAGGCACCGCTGCTGCGAACTACAACGTATTCCGCCCGCTGCGTCCGCTGTATGACCCGGACGACACCGTTCGCAAGAACCCGGTCGCTTACGAGGCCTTCTATCTCGGCACGGCGAACATGGTCCGGCCTGGTGAGATTGCGAAGGTCCGCATCGACAGCAGCAAGCAGGAAATCGGCATCGGTGACCGCATGCTGCCGATCGAGCGCCAGCGGATCGAGAGTTACGTGCCCAGGCGGCCCAGCGGCCCGGTCGACGGCCGCGTGATTTCAATCTACGACGGCGTCCGCTACGCCGGCGGCGGCCAGATCATCACGCTGAACCGCGGCGGCAACGACGGCCTGGCGGTCGGCGACGTGCTGCAGCTGTGGCGCGTCGGCGATACACGCCCCGACCGCACGGCGCCCAAGCGCGAGTTCATCAAGCTGCCGGACGAGACGATGGGGCTCGCGTTCGTGTTCCGCGTGTTTCCGACGATTTCGTACGCGCTGATCCAGCGCGGCACTTCGCCAGTCGAAGTGGGCGACCGCGCCTCGAACCCGGGGGACAACCTCTCGGTGAACGTGAACGTGCCGCGCGAAACCGAGGCCGATCGCATCCTGCGGCAACCGCTGCGTCCCCTCAACGTCCAGTAAGGCCAGGCGGAGATGCAGGCGGCCGAGCGCGCCGCATGGCTCCGCCTCACCCTCACGCCGGGCCTCGGCCCGCGCACCGCGCGCAGCCTGCTCGCGGCCTTCGGGCTGCCGGACGCCATCTACTCCGCGGGACTGCCTGCACTGCTGCGGGTCGTCCCCGAGCCCCTCGCGCATGAACTGGCGCGGGCGCCCGGCACCGAGATCCAGGCTGCCGTGGACGCCACCGAGCACTGGCTGGCTGCGTCCACCGATCACGCGCTGTTGACGCTCGCCGATCCTGAGTACCCACAGGCACTGTTGACGACCGCGGATCCGCCGGCCGTGCTGTTCGCCGTCGGCCGGCTCGAACTGCTGAACCGCCCCGCGGTCGCGATCGTCGGCAGCCGCAATGCCACGCAGCAGGGCGTCGCCAACGCCGAGGGCTTCGCTGCCGCGCTCGCACGCGCGGGCGTCACGGTCGTCAGCGGCCTCGCGCTCGGCATCGATGCGGCCGCGCATCGCGGCGCGCTCGCCGCGGACGGCGATGCCTCGACCATTGCCGTGGTGGGGACAGGCCTCGACGTCATCTATCCCTCGAGCCACCGCGCGCTGACGCACGAGATCCGCGCCCAGGGCGTCGTGGTCTCCGAACTGCCGCTGCGCACGCCGGCGATCGCGCACAACTTTCCGCGCCGCAACCGCCTCATCGCCGGACTCGCCAGGGGTGTGCTCGTCGTGGAGGCGGCGCTGCGGTCCGGTTCGCTCATCACGGCACGCCTCGCCGCGGAGGCCGGGCGCGAAGTGTTCGCGATTCCCGGTTCTATCCACTCGCCGCTCGCCAGGGGTTGCCATCGATTGATCCGCGATGGCGCGAAGCTCGTAGAGTCCGCGCAGGATGTCCTCGAGGAACTCGGCGTGCGCGGCGCGAAGGCCGGCGGGCCGTCCAGGCAGTCGCCGCTCGCGCCGGGCGCGGCGGACGACCCGCTGCTCGCGCTGATGGGCCACGATCCGGTCGACCTCGACATGCTGGCGCAACGCAGCGGTCGCGCGCCCAGTGAACTCTCCGCCGCCCTGCTCGAACTCGAGCTGGCCCAACATGTTGAGCGTCTGCCGGGTAACAGATACCAGAGGTTGCGGTAGGTCCCGAGTGGGGCTTTACACGCACGGCGCGCTCGCATACAGTCCGCGGAACGTGTTCGACGTCCTCGTCTACCTCTACGAAAACTACGGCGCGCTGCATGCGTGCCCGGACGCCGACTCCCTCACGAAACGCCTCACCGCCGCCGGCTTCGACGACGAGGAGATCACCGAGGCGCTCGCCTGGCTCTCCGGCCTCGAGCAGGTCACCCAGGAATCGATCGCCGTCGGCCCCGAGAGCGACCGCGCGTTCCGCGTCTACGCGAAGATCGAAGTGGACCGGCTGGGCACCAAGGCGATCGGATTCCTCAGCTTCCTCGAGCACGCCGGCCAGCTGACGCCGACGCAGCGCGAAATCGTGATCGAGCGCGCGCTCGCCACCGATGAAGCGCCGATCGATCTCGAAATGCTCAAGGTGATCGTGCTGATGGTGCTGTGGAGCCAGCAGGCCGACATCGACGCCCTCCTTCTCGAGGAACTCCTCGATGACGGGGGGGAGCACCTGGTCCACTAGGGCCGAGGTTGTCCGCGACGGCTTCGCCGTCGCGCGTGCGCATCCCGGGCCCGTCGGGATTCCCGTGCACGAACGATGCTGTATTCTGGAAAAGAGACCAACGAGAAGCCGCCGTGATCCGGCGGTTTCTTTTTCTGCACGGATTCGATGTCAAAAGCACTGATCATCGCCGAGAAACCTTCCGTGGCCGCGGACATCGCGCGGGCGCTGGGCGGGTTCACGAAGCACCAGGAGTACTACGAGAGCGACGAGCACGTGCTGTCGTCCGCGGTCGGTCACTTGCTGGAGCTGCGGGCGCCCGAGCAGTACGACGTCAAGCGCGGCAAATGGACGTTCACCCACCTGCCGGTGATACCGCCGCACTTCGACCTCGCGCCGATCGCGCGCAGCGAGGCACGCCTGAAGACGCTGCTGAAGCTCCTGAAGCGCAAGGACGTCGTCGAACTCATCAACGCGTGCGACGCCGGGCGCGAGGGCGAGTTGATCTTCCGTTACATCGTGCAGGCCGCCAGGGCGAAGCAGCCGGTGCGCCGGCTGTGGCTGCAGTCGATGACGCCCGCCGCGATCCGCGAGGCATTCGAGCAGCTGCGCCCGGACGAGCAGATGCTGCCACTGGCCGACGCCGCCCGCAGCCGCTCGGAGGCCGACTGGCTGGTCGGCATCAACGGCACGCGCGCCATGACCGCCTTCAACAGCAAGGAAGGCGGCTTCTACCTGACCACCGTCGGCCGCGTGCAGACGCCGACACTCGCGATCGTCACCGAGCGCGAGGACAAGATCCGCAAGTTCGTCTCGCGCGACTTCTGGGAAGTGCGGGCGACGTTCGACGGCAAGGCCGGCGCGTACGAAGGCCGGTGGATCGATCCGGGCTTCAGGAAGGGCGACGATCCGGACGCGCGCGCCGAACGCATCTGGGACGAGGCGCGTGCGGAAGCCATCGCGGCCGCCTGCCTCGGCAAGACCGGCACCGCCACCGAGGAAGCCAAGCCGAGCACCCAGCTGTCGCCGCTGCTGTTCGACCTGACGTCGTTGCAGCGCGAGGCCAATTCCAAGTTCGGCTTCTCGGCCAAGACGACGCTGTCACTGGCGCAGGCCCTGTACGAACGCCACAAGGTGCTGACGTATCCGCGGACCGATGCGCGCGCGTTGCCCGAAGACTACGTGGCGGTCGCGAAAAGCACGCTGGATGTGCTGGCCAGTGGAACCCCGTACCGGGAGTTCGCGAAGAAGGTCCTCAAGTCGGGATGGGTGCGCCCCAACAAGCGCGTGTTCGACAACAGCAAGGTGTCGGATCACTTCGCCATCATCCCCACTCTGCAGACGCCGCATCACCTGTCCGAGGCCGAGGCCAAGCTCTACGACCTGGTGGTCAAGCGGTTCCTCGCCGTGTTCTTCCCCGCCGCCGAGTACCTCGTGACCACGCGGCTGACCGAGGTCGAGGGACACACCTTCAAGACCGAAGGCAAGGTTCTGGTCGAGCCTGGCTGGCTCGCGATCTACGGACGCGAAGCGATGGAGGAACAGGGGTCGTTGCCGAAGATCGAGCAGGGCGAGCGCGTGAAGGCGAGCGACGCCAAGGCCGTCGGCGCGGCGACCAGGCCGCCGGCGCGCTACACCGAGGCGACGCTGCTCACGGCCATGGAAGGCGCGGGCAAGCTCATCGACGACGACGACCTGAGACTGGCGATGGCGGGCAAGGGCCTCGGCACGCCCGCCACGCGGTCGGCGATCATCGAGGGCCTGCTCGACCAGCGCTACATCGTGCGCGACGGCAAGGACCTGCGCCCCACGCGCAAGGCGTTCGACCTGATGACGCTGCTGAAGGGCCTCGACGTCCAGGAACTGACGGCGCCCGAACTCACCGGCGAGTGGGAATACAAGCTCTCGCAGATGGAACGCGGCAAGCTGAAGCGCGATCTCTTCATGAAGGAGATCGCCGGCATGACGAGCAAGATCGTCGAGCGCGCGAAGAGCTACCAGTCCGACACGGTGCCCATCGACGACCCCGCCACGCTGAAGACGCCGTGCCCGAAGTGCGGCGGCGTCGTCAGCGAGAACTACCGGCGCTTCGCCTGCGGCGCGTGCGACTTCTCGATCGGCAAGCACCCGGGCAGCCGGACCCTCGAGGTCGAGGAAGTCGAGCAGCTGCTGAGCGACCGCACCATCGGGCCGCTGCAGGGATTCATCAGCAAGATGGGCCGGCCATTTGCCGCGGTGCTGAAGATCACGCCCGAGTTCAAGCTCGAATTCGATTTCGGGCAGTCGAACGCGGACGACGGCAGCGACGAACCGGTCGACTTCTCGGGCCAGGCCCCGGTGGGCGCCTGCCCGAAGTGCAGCGCGCGCGTGTTCGAGCAGCCCATGGCGTACGTCTGCGAGAAGAGCGTCGGGCCCGGGCGGTCGTGCGACTTCCGGTCCGGCAAGGTGATCCTGCAGCAGCCGATCGAGCGCGCGCAGATGGAGAAGCTGCTGGCGGAGGGCCGCACCGACGTCCTGCGGGCCTTCATCTCGAACCGGACGCGGCGCAAGTTCTCGGCCTTCCTGGCGAAGAAGCCGGACGGCGCGATCGGGTTCGAGTTCGAACCGCGCGAGCCGCGCGCCGGCAAGACTGCGCGCAAGTCCACGAAGGCGAGCGAGCCGGCCGCGACGGTCGAGGCTCCGGCAAAGAGGCCCGCCAAGGGAAGCGCGAAGACGGCGGTGGCCGTCGGCGCCGAGCCGCCTGCCAAGGTCGCGGCGAAACGGCCGGCCAAGACGGCGAAGCGCGCGGCGGCCAAGACGGCTGCGCGCAAGACCGCCGCGAAGAAGGCGTCGAAGGCGGCGAAGGCGGGCGCCGGCGCGCGCAAGGCGCCGGCGCGCGACTGACGCGCCCGCGGCCTGCTGCGACGGATCGATGCAGCGCGCCCTCGTCATCATCGGCCTGGTGCTGCTCGTCGCGGGCCTCGCGTGGCCATGGCTTTCCAGGTTGCCCTTCGGCCGGCTGCCCGGCGACTTCTCGGTCGAGCGCGAGAACTTCTCCTTCTTCTTCCCGCTCGCCACCTCGATCGTGGTGTCGATCGTGATCAGCGCGCTCATCTGGCTGTTCCGCAAGTAGCGACGGTGCAGCGTCCGGTCGCGCCGGCCCTCGCTTCGGCTTCGGCCTGCGTGCGACAATCCCGCGCTTTGCCGCCCTCCACGGCCCTTCCCGGCTTTCAATGCTGCTGTTCGCCTCGACGATCCTGCTGTCGGCGTTCCTGCTGTTCCTGGTCCAGCCGATCATCGCCAAGCAGATCCTGCCGTGGTTCGGCGGCACGTCGGCCGTCTGGACGGTGTGCCTGGTGTTCTTCCAGGTGGTGCTGCTGCTCGGGTACACGTACTCGCACCTGATCACTCGCCACCTCGCCCCACGGCAGCAGGCGCGCCTGCACATCGTGCTGCTGCTGGCCAGCCTGCTGTTCCTGCCCATCATCCCGAGCGTCGCCTTCAAGCCCGCCGCGGACACGGACGCGGCACTGCGGATCCTGCTGCTGCTGACGGCGACGATCGGGCTGCCGTACTTCCTGCTGTCGACGACCGGCCCACTGCTGCAGAAGTGGGTCGCGCCGCGCTTTCCCGAAAAGTCGGTCTACCGCCTCTTCGCGCTGTCGAACTTCGGCTCGCTGATCGGGCTGCTCGCGTTCCCGTTCGCCATCGAACCGTTCACCACGTCGCGCACGCAGTCGATCGTCTGGAGCGGCGCGTACGCGCTGTTCGTGCTGGCCTGCGCCCTCTCGGCGTGGAAGTCGAGCCAGGGCGCGGCGCCGCACATCGTCGACACCAGCGCACCGGCCACCGACGCGCCGGCCGGTCCGGCGCCGTCCGGCCGGGACTATGCGATGTGGCTTGCCTTCTCCGCGCTCGGCTCGGTGATGCTGCTCGCGTCGACCAGCCACATCACGCAGAACATCGCGTCGGTCCCCTTCCTGTGGGTGCTGCCGCTGTCGCTGTACCTGCTGACCTTCGTGCTCGCGTTCGAGGGGCGCGGCGGTCGCGGCTGGTACGAGCGCTGGATGATGTTCGTCACGCTGCTGTTCGTGGTCGGGATGGCGGCCGGACTGTCCGCCGGTCGGGGCGTGCTCGACGTCAGCCTGGCCGTGCCGCTCTACACGGCCGGCATGTTCATGGCCGTGTTCTTCTGCAACGGGGAACTGGCGCTGCGGAAACCCGCACCGCGCTACCTGACGCAGTTCTACCTGACGATCTCGCTCGGCGGCGCGCTGGGCGGCCTGTTCGCCGGCCTCGTCGCGCCGCGCCTGTTCCCGACGACGTTCGAACTGCCGCTCGCGCTGATGGCGCTCGCCGCGATGGGCCTCGTCGTCGTCTGGAACGACAAGTTGCTGATCGGCCCGGCGCTGGTGGCGAGCCTGGCCACGGCCTGGTACGGCTCGGAGTACCTGACGTTCCTGCGCGACGACGTCATCTACATGCACCGAAACTTCTACGGCACGCTGCGCGTGCGCGAGCAGGGCACGGGCGACCTCCAGGTGCGCCGGCTCCTGCATGGCGTGATCCTGCACGGCGAGCAGTCGACGACCGCGCCGGACCGCCTCGAGCCCGGCACCTACTACGCGCGCACGTCGGGCGCGGGCCGCGCGATCGCGGCCAGGCAGGCCGCCGGGCCGGTGCGGCTGGGGGTCGTCGGCCTCGGCGTCGGCACGCTGTCCGCCTATGGACGCCCCGGCGACACGATCCGGTTCTACGAGCTCGATCCCGACGTGCTGGCGCTCGCGAAGAACTACTTCTCGTACCTTCCCTCGTCGCCATCGACCCTGGAGTTCGTGATCGGCGACGCCCGACTGTCGCTGGAGCGCGAACTCGCGCGCGGAGCGAAGCAGGGTTATGACGTGCTGGCGCTCGACGCCTTCTCGAGCGACTCGATCCCCGTGCACCTGATCACGCGCGAGGCGATCGACCTCTACATGCAGCACGTCGCGTCGGACGGCATCCTTGCCATCCACATCTCCAACCGGTTCCTCGACCTGAAGCCCGTGCTCGCGAACATCGCGCAGTCGCTGGGGCTGAAGGCGCGCCTCGTCAGCGACAGCCCGACCGGAAGCGGCTCGGCCTCGCTCACCGACTGGGTGCTGATCGCGCGCACCGACGCGCCCTTCGCCCACGAGCTGCTAGAAGTCGCAATCCCCATCGAGCCGAACCCGTCCTTCTCGCTGTGGACCGACCAGTTCAACAACCTCCTCGACGTGCTGAAGTCCAGCCCGCTCGAGGAGTTCCGGCGACTGATCGGCGTCGAGTGAACGGGCGCGGCGCGGCCGAATCGACCATCCTCCCTCAACCCAACGCGAAACTCCACCATGTCGTCTACGCGCACCACGCGCATCATCGTCAGGAATTCGAAGGTCCACGGACGCGGCGTGTATGCCGCGCGCAAGCTGAAGGCCGGTGAAAAGGTCATCGAATACCGCGGCGAGCGCATCACCTGGAAGGAGGCCGATCGCAGGCCGCCCTCCGATCCCGACGATCCGCACCACACGTTCTTCTTCTCGCTGTCCGACGGCAAGACCGTGATCGACGCCGCCTCGCGCGGCAACGCCGCGCGCTGGATCAACCACGCGTGCGACCCGAACTGCGAGACAGAGGAAACCGACGACGGCCGGGTGTTCATCCAGGCGCTGCGGGACATCAAGCGGGGCGAGGAGCTGAACTACGACTACGGGCTCGTGATCGACGAGCGAATCACGCCGACGCTGAAGAAGAACTACGCCTGCCGGTGCGGGGCCGCCGACTGCCGTGGCACCATGCTGAACCTCAAGAGGAAAAGGTAAGGGGAAGACATGGCCAACCTGATGTACGCGCTGTCGGCACCGGTGTTCGTGCGCATCCTGCGCAATCTCGAAGGCGTTCTCGACAAGGGCGCGGCGCATGCGGCCGCCCGCAAGATCGATCCCGCCGTGCTGGTCGGCGCCCGGCTCTTCCCGGACATGTTCCCGCTGTCGACCCAGGTCCGCATCGCCGGCGATTTCGCAAAGGGCGCGGTGGCCCGGCTGACCGGCGACGAGCCGCCGAAGTACGAGGACAACGAGGTCACCTTCGACGACCTGAAGGCGCGCATCGCGAAGACCATCGCGTACGTCGAGAGCTTCAAGCCCGAGCAGTTCGAAGGCGCCGACGCGCGCATGGTCACGATGAAGATGCGCGGCGAGGACAAGGCCTTCGACGGCGTCACCTACCTGGCCAACATCGTCCTGCCCAACTTCTACTTCCACGTCACGACGGCGTACGACATCCTGCGCCACAACGGCGTCGAGCTGGGCAAGCGGGACTTCACCGGCCCCGTCTGAGACGAAACTCCGCCGAGCCTGGCTGGTCCAATCGCCGATGCTGCGACTCCTGACCCGTCCCCTTGCACTGCTGGCCATCGTTCTCGGCCTCGGCGGTGCCTTTGGCGGCTGCTCGTCCCTCGACGAATGGCAGCGCCAGGCCATCTTCAATCCCGCGCGCGACAACCCGCGCTGGTTCTCCGAGCCGCTCAGCGGGACGGAAGAGTACGACCTCACGCTGCCGAGCGGCGACCGCATCCACATGTGGCACATCGCCCAGCCGCAGGGCGCCGCAACCGCACCCACGGTCCTGTACCTCCACGGAGCGCGCTGGAACATGAACGGCAGCGTGTTCCGCATCGCGCGGTGGCACGAGCTGGGCTTCAACGTCCTCGCCGTCGACTACCGCGGCTTCGGCAGGAGCACCGAGCTGCTGCCGTCGGAAGAGACGGCCACCGAGGACGCGCGCCTGGCATTCGAGGAGCTCAAGCGGCGCCAGCCTGATCCTGCCAGGAGATACGTCTACGGCCACAGCCTCGGCGGCGCGCTGGCGATCGACCTGGCCGCCGGGGCTCTGAAGGACGACCCGGACGTTCTCGCCGGCGTGATCATCGAGTCGACCTTCACGTCGATTCCGGACGTCGTGCGAGGCATGAAGTGGGGCTGGGTGCCGGGCATCCAGCTGGCGGTGACGCAGCCGTTCGACTCGATGTCCAAGATCCAGCAGGTGCGCGCGCCGCTGCTGGTGCTGCACGGCACGGCCGACCGGGTGGTCCCGCACAAGATGGCCGACGAGCTGTACGCCGCGGCCGGCAGCAGCGCGAAGAAGCTGGTGAAGATCGAGGGCGGCACGCACTCGGGCTCGAGCCGCACCGGCGGCACGGTTTACCGCGATGCCGTGACGGAGTTCGTGCGCCGGCGGGGCTCGGTGACCACGGCCGACAGCGCGCAGTAGCGCCGCGCCGTTACCGGCTGGAGGCTACGCGGTCACCCATCAGGAAGCGGATCGGCGCCGGCGGCTTGCGGAAGCCCTTGCGCTCCTGCACGAAGCGGCGGATCGAGAGGTCCTCGATGAACTCCGCCGACGACTTTGCCGTCACGATGCGTTCGCCTGGCTGGGACTTCGCGATCGCGAAGCCTTGCACGTAGTCGGCGCCGAGCTCGGCGAGCAGTTCCATCGTCTCGAGGTCCTCGACCCACTCGGCAATGCTCTTCATCCCGAGGTTGTGCGTCAGTTCGATGATCGCCTGCAGGATCGCGACGTTCGCCGGATGCGAGCTGGCGCCCTTGATGAAGGCACCGTCGATCTTGAGCGCGTCGGCCGGCAGGTCGCGCAAGTAGGTGAAGGAGGAGTAGCCGGCACCGAAGTCGTCGAGCGCGATCTTCGCGCCCAGGGACTTCGCCCGGTCGATGAAGCGCCCGGTGTTCTGCAGGTCGTGCAGCGCCACGCTCTCGGTGACTTCCAGGCACAGCAGCGACGCCGCCAGCGGGTGCGACGACAGCATCGCGAACGCGTCCTCGACGAAGCGCTCGTCGTTCAGGGAACTGCCGCTCAGGTTGACGCAGATGAAGTGAGTGGCGGTGAAGCGCGGCCGGTTCTGCTCGATCCAGATCAGCGTCTTCTCGAGAACCCAGCGATCGATGATCGCCATGCGCCCGTTGTTGTCGGCCGCGCTGATGAACTTGCTCGGGAGGATCACGTTGTTGTCCCGGTCGCGCATCCGCAGCAGCACTTCGAAGTTCAACGAGTCGAACGGCCGGTCCAGCGACATGATCGGCTGCATCTCGAGGAACAGGCCGTCGTCCTCCAGCCCCTGGCCGATCCGCTCGATCAGCCGCAGTTCCTCGATGCGCTCGCGGAACAGTTCGCTGCTCAGTTCGTACGCGACGACGTGTCCCTGTTGGCCCGTCTTGGCCTCGCGGCAGGCGCGGTCCGCGGTGGCGACGGCGTCGCGGAAGCTGATCTCGCGGTCGAGCTCGATCAATCCGATCGAGCCCTTCACCTGGAAGGCCTTGTCCCCGATCTTGAAGGGCAGGTCCTCGATCGCCTGGACCAGCGCCGCGCAGAGGGTGCGCGCCCGAACGATCGGCGCGTCGTGGAAGAGGATGACGAACTCGTCGCCGCCGACACGGGCGAAGGACTCGGCCTCGGCCAGGTGCGACTTGACCCGCTCGCACAACTGGCGCAGGACTTCGTCGCCGGCCGGATGGCCGTACAGGTCATTGATCAGCTTGAAGCGGTCGAGGTCGAGGTAGGCGAGCGCCGCCGGGCGCGGGGTCCGGCGCCGCGCCAGCCGCGCGAAATTCATCTCGATGCCACGGCGGTTGAGGATGCCGGTCAGCGGGTCGTGGTCGGCGAGGAACCGCAGTCGGTCGTTCGCGGTCTTGCGCTCCGTCACGTCCTGCAGCGAACCCTCGACCACGTCGCCGGACCGGGTCGCGTGGACCACGTACCAGCGCTCTTCGCCCGTCAGCGCCGACCGGTGCACCTCGAGTTCCCGCACCGAGTGCGAGCTGACGTCGATGACGGTCTTCCAGTCGTGGTCCGGGAAGAGATCCGGCCACGTCGCGCGCTTCGCGGCCTCGCGGCCGAGACCCACGATCGTGCGGAACGCCGGATTCGTCTGCACCAGCGTCCCGTTCTCGTCGGCGGTGAACAGTCCGATCGGAATCGCCTTGTAGGTCGACGCGAGCTTGCTCGACGCGCGCAGCGATTCCGCTTCCGCCGCCACCCGCTTGTCCCGCTCGGCGCGGAACTGCGCGGCGATGGCCAGCGCCGCCAGCAGGCTCGACGCGAGCGCCGCCGTGACGCTGTTGACCGCACCGATCAGCACCTTGATGCCGAACGCCGCGGCGAGCACCTCGTACAGGCCCGACACGAGGGTGAGCGCGAGGGACGCGCCGTACCACATCGCCACCGGGCTGCGCGCGCTGCGCAGGATGCGCAACAGCAGGAAGGCGATGATCGATACGCCGAAGGCCACCGACGCCCACATGATCGGCAGGAAGATCGCGAACGGCGCCACGAACGCGGACACCATCAGCAGGACTCCCGACCACTGGACCGGCACGAGCATCCAGCGCTCGCGAAGCTGCTTGAGGTCGGCGTCGAACAGCCGGCCGAACAGCGCGATGGTCAGCAGGCAGTAGGCAGCGATGCCTGCCTTTCGCATCGGCAGGATCAGCGATTCGGGCACGACCCGGCCAAACCAGGTCCAGTCGAAACCCGCGGAAATGGCGGCGAGCTGGAAGTTGGCAACCAGCCAGCCGGCGAACAGCACGTAGATCCATTCCCGATTGATGAGCGCAACCAGGAACACGAACGCGGCCAGGATGAGCGAGCCGCCTTCGAGCAGTCCCGACGACCGGTGGAAGGCGGCGACCGCCGTGGCGAATTCCGCCGTGTTCCAGCGCTCGACCCGAACTCGTGCGGGGCCTTCGAACCGGCTTTCGCATAGCAGGGCGGACGGCGCCTGCGTGACGGCCAGGTCGATTGCGAAGCCCGACCTCGCCACCCGCACCGGTCCTTCGAACCGCTCGCGGTCAGCCGACGCGAGGGGCGTCTTCAGGTTCGCCGTGTCCCAGCATGTCAGCTTCACCGCGTGGCGGGACGGGAAGGCGACGGTTGTCGTGTGGTGGTCCGTGCCGTGCAGGTCGACCAGCATCCAGAACGGCCGCGTCGACAGGCGCGTGTCGGCATGGGGCATCGGCGCGACGGCGTCGACCAGCGGCAGCATGCGGGCCGGCGTCTGTCCCGGCTCCGCCTCGAGCACCTTCACCGGTGTTGCGGCGGGATCCTCGGGCGAGTAGCGGTCCTGCCAGAAGATCACCGATATCAACGTGAGCACGGTCAGCAGGACCGGCATCGCGCCCATTGCGAAGATGTGCAGCGCGCGCGCGGCCAGGCCCGCGTCGGGCTCCGCCTTGAGCAGCGCCAAAGCGCGTTTCATCGCGACGCGGCTCCCGCCCGGCGGGCGTCCACGATCGACAGCGCTCGTTGATGGGGCCGTCGGGTCACGGTCCGCTCTTTCCTCGTGTGGTTCGGCAGGCGCGCGAACACGGTCGAAGCCGGCCGCGGTCTACCTCAACCGTGAGGATGGCTCAGAGCGCCGGGAGTCGATCCCGGTAATAGGCGGTGTTTGGGACCGCACTTGGGCCGGGGATTCCGACGTGGATGTCCGGATGGAGCGTGAGGCCCATGAAGGCGTACATCGAGTGGCCGACGGTCCGCCAGCGGGCTTCGGCGGTGGCCACATTGAACGCGAGGGCCCGGTGAGGAATGTTTGCCGAGTGCCTGAGCGGGACGAAGGCCCCGCCGGGGACGACGTCCTCGAACAGCAGTGACAGGTAGATGCGGTCCAGCGGCGGCCGCGCGCAGACGACCATCCACTCGACGTCCTGCTCCAGGCAGAACTGGAAGAACGCCTTGAACATCACCTGCGTCACGAACCGGCCACGCACGGTGTCGGCCAGCGCGAGACGCGTTGCCTCGGCCAGCTTGCGGCCCTGCAGCCAGCCAGGCAGTTCGATCGAGCGCTCGAGCGCAAGCGGGCCGAACTCGTTGACCTGCAGCCGGACCGTTGCGAGCGGACTGCGATCGAGGCGGTTTTCGGCCAGCAGCACCGTATAGCCGGGCTCGGTGTCGGCCGGCTCCGGCGCGGTCAGGCGGCGGCCCAGTTCGGGAAGGTGGCGCGAATACGCCTCGTAGCGGATGGCCACGGCCTTGAACAGGTCGTCCTGCGTTTCCACCCGCCGGACTTCGAAGGCCAGCCGTTCGGTGCCGACGCGGACCGATCCGTCTTCATTGAACGCGCCGACGAACTTCTCGGGGAACGGGAGCGTCGGGACGGGGTCCCGGAACGCCCGGGCCTGCGGAACCGTCGGTTGTTCAACAGCCAGCGGCACGATGCCGAGCGGTGACTCGCCAACTTCCATGGGATGCTGCTGCTGCCGTGAGCCGGGACGAATCCATTGTCGCGGCAGCTATTCGCGGCCAACAAGAAATTCTGCAAACCTGGCAGGAATTTAGACTGCTCTGTTGCGATTTCACCTCAGGTATGCGGCGAGGCCCGTCGCTCAGGGCCCGGATGCACCGGGATCGATCGCCTCGATGCTCGGGTAACGCGGCGTCCCCGGTGCACGGTCGAAGCCGCGCGACGCGCTTTCCGAACCGCAGCGCCGGAATCGCTCCGCGGGGGTGTGTGGGCGGCTGCCGCGGCTCCTGTCAAAGGGAGCAAGCTTCCCCCCATGTCGACCCGGCGCCCGCCGCAATCCCGCAGGATACGATCGACCGTTCTGACGGACCGATGACCATGGATCGCGCTTCCCATGCCTCCCTTGGCGGCGCCCCCTCGACCGGGCCGGGGCTCCGCATGGTGCTGCCCGTGCGGGGCATGACATGCGCCAGTTGCGTCGCGCACGTCGAGAAGGCGCTCGCGCAGGTGCCGGGGGTGCAGAAGGTTGCCGTGAACCTCGCCACGGAGTCCGCGGCGGTCGAAGGGGTTGGCCTGGACGCCGCCGCGCTCACCGGCGCGGTCAGCGCCGCCGGCTACGAGGTGCCGGGGCAGCACCTGCGCTTCGCGGTGCAGGGCATGACCTGCGCCTCGTGCGTTTCGCGCATCGAGCACGCGCTCGGGAAAGTGCCGGGCGTGCTGAAGGCGAACGTCAACCTCGGCACGGAAACGGCGACGGTCGACCTCGTGTCCGGCGCCGCCAGCGTCCGCGACCTGCTCGCGGCGATCGACGCGGCGGGCTATCGGGCATCGCTGATCGCCGACTCCGGGCAGGGCGAGGCCGTGGCCTTGGACGCGACCGCCGGGCTGCGTCGCGACGCGCTGCTGGCGATCGCGCTCGCGCTGCCGCTGCTGCTCGGCTCGCACCTGTCGCTCGTCGGCGTCGACTGGATGATGCCGGCGTGGATGCAGTGGCTGCTCGCCACCCCGGTGCAGTTCTGGTGCGCGCGCCGCTTCTACGTGGCGGCGGCCAGGGCGGTGCGCGCGCGGACCGGCAACATGGACCTGCTGGTGTCGCTCGGCACGCTGGCCGCCTATGGCCTGTCGCTCTACCTCTGGATCGACGGCGGCCGGACACACGGCCTCGGGCACATGCAGCACCTTTACTTCGAAGCGGCCGCGGTC
>CAYGXL010000015.1:0-12495 GCA_964353935.1 uncultured Burkholderiaceae bacterium
TCCTGGAAGATCATCGCGATGCGCTTGCCGCGCAGCGCCCGCATCCGCTCCGGCGGGGCGCCGACCAGTTCCTCGCCGTTGAACAGGATGCTGCCGCCGGCCACCCGGCCCGGCGGGTCGATCAGGCCGATGATCGAGAAGCCGGTGACCGACTTGCCCGATCCCGATTCGCCGACGAGCCCCAGCACCTGGCCGCGGACGAGGTCGAACGACACGTCGGCCACGGCCGGCAGGACGCCGTCGCGCGTGGCGAACTCGGTGCGCAGGTTGCGGACCTGAAGCAGCGGCGTCGTCATCGCGCCAGCCTCGGGTTCAGGACGTCGCGCAACTGGTCGCCGACGAGGTTGATCGCGAGGATCGTCAGCAGCAGCGCGATGCCCGGATACACGCTGATCCAGTACTTGCCCGACATCAGGTACTCGTAGCCGTTCGCGATCAGCAGGCCGAGCGACGGTTCGGTGGGCGGCAGGCCGAGGCCGAGGAACGAGAGCGTTGCCTCGAGTGCGATGGCGTGCGCGACCTGCACGGTGCCGACGACGATCAGCGGCGGCAGCGCGTTGGGAAGCAGGTGCCGCAGCACGATGCGCGCGCCCGACAACCCCAGCGACCGCGCCGCCTCGATGTACTCCTTGCTGCGCTCCACGAGCGCCGCCGAGCGCGCCGTCCGCGCGTAGTAGGCCCACTGCACGGTGACGAGCGCGATGATGATCTTGTCGATGCCCTTGCCGAGCACCGCGAGCAGGATCAGCGCGACGAGGATCGCCGGGAAGCCGAGCTGGATGTCGACGATGCGCATCACGATCTGCTCGAAGCGACCGCCGAGGTAGGCGGCCAGCACGCCGACGATCGAGCCGATGGTCAGCGCGATCACGCCCGACAGCACGCCCACGATCAGCGACACGCGCAGCCCGTACATGATCGCCGACAGCATGTCGCGCCCCTGGCCGTCCGTGCCGAGCCAGAAGGTCAGGCCATCCATGCTCTTCGCGCCCGGCGCCTGGCGCGCGTCCATCAGGTCGAGCTTGGTCAGGTCGTACGGGTCCTGGGGAGCGAGCCACGGCGCGAACAGCGCGACCAGCACGATCACGAGCAGCATGGTCAGGCCGAGCATCGCCAGCCTGCTCTCGGCGAACTGGCGCCAGAAGCGGCCCCAGGGCGTCTGCGCGGGTTCGATGGTGGCCAGCGGGGCGGGTGCAGCGCTCATGTTGCCCCCTTGGCGCTGCGCTCCGTCCCCCCGCGGGGGAATTCGCCCTGGGGGCGGCCCGGCGGGCTCATGACTTGACGTCCGCCAGCCGCACGCGCGGGTCGAGGATCGAGTACAGCAGGTCGACCGCGAGGTTGATCAGGATGAACATGAACACGACCACCAGCAGGTACGCGACGACGATCGGGCGGTCGAGCTGGAAGATCGAGTCGATGACGAGCTTGCCCATGCCCGGCCACGCGAAGATGGTCTCGGTGACGACCGCGAACGCGATCACCGATCCGAGTTCGAGGCCGATCACGGTGACCAGCGGAATCATGATGTTCTTCAGCAGGTGCACACCGATGACGCGGCGCGACGACAGGCCCTTGGCGCGCGCGAACTTGATGTAATCGAGCAGGCTCTGCTCGCGCACCTGCGCGCGCGTCAGCCGGATGATCAGCGACAGCTTGAAGAGCGCGAGGTTGATCGCCGGCAGCAGCGCGTACCGCAGGCCCTCGGCATTGAGGATCGACAACTGAAGGCCGAGGAACTCCGTCGTCGGCCCGCGGCCGGTCGACGGCAGCCAGCCGAGCTGCACCGCGAACACGATGATCAGGATCAGGCCGACCCAGAAGGTCGGCAGCGAGAAGCCGAGGATCGACCCGGCCATGATCGCCTTCGACACCGGGCTGGCCGGCCGCAGGCCGGCGTACAGCCCGAGCGGGATGCCGAGCACCACCGCGATCACCATCGCGAGGAAGGCGAGCTCCAGCGTCGCCGGCATGCGCTCGAAGATCACCTCGAGGGCGGGCCGCGCGTACACGAACGAGTTGCCGAGGTTGCCCGTGAACGCGCCCTTCACGAAGGTCAGGTACTGCTCGTGGATCGGCTTGTCGAGGCCGAGGGCGGCGGCCGCGCGTTCCTTCTCGATCTGGTCGGCCGACGGATTGACGAGGATCTCGACCGGGTCGCCGATCAGGTACAGCCCGCCGAAGACGAGCACCGACGTGATCGCGAGCACGAGCGCGGTCTGCGACAGGCGGCGGAGGATGTAGACGAACATGAGGTCGCGGCGGCAGCCCTGTGAATTTTCCTGCTTTTGCTTCGCGGCCGCTGCCCGGCCGCCCGAAGGCGGCCGCGCTGATCGACCGCGCCTCGTGCAAGTGCGCCGCGCAGCGGCGCGCGCACGAGGCGCGCGCGCTACTTGGCCGGCCGCGTCTCGAACGCGAAGGTGTACTGGTCGGCGCGCGCCTTGTACGCCAGGTCCTTGCGCGTGGCCCACGTGCTGACCTCGTAGTGCAGCGGGACCAGGCCCATCAGCTCGCCGACCGCCTTGTCCGACGCGCGCGCCAGCATGATCCCGCGCTTGGTGTCGTCGATCGTGGTCATTGCCTGTGTCAGCAGCGCGTCCACCCCGGGGTCCGAGAAGCGGCCGCGGTTGGCGGTGCCGAGGCCCGCTTTCTGGTCGAAACTCGCCAGCAGCGCGCGCAGTGGCGACGACGTTTCCCCGGTCTCCGCGCCCCATCCGGCGAGCAGGAAGCTGAACTCCAGTTTCGAGCCGCGCGAGAAGAACACGTTCGAAGGCATCGTCTCCAGCTTGGTCGGGATGCCGTTGCGCGACAGGTACTGGGCGACGGCCTGGGCAACCTGCGCGTCGTTGATGTAGCGATTGTTCGGCGCGTGCAGCGTCAGGCCGAATCCGTTGGGGTAGCCCGCTTCGGCCAGCAGCTTCTTCGCGCCATCGGGGTCGTACTTCTCGGGCTTCAGCGTCTTGCTGGTGCCGAAGAACTGCTCGGGCAGCAGCTGGCCGGCCGAGACGCCCTGGCCTTCCATGATGCGAGAGACGATCGTGTCACGGTCGATCATCTTCGAGATCGCCCTGCGCACGCGCGGGTCGCGCAGCGGATTGGCCTCCATCGGCTTGCCGTCGGTGGTCGTGACGAACGGCGAGTTCTTCTCGCGGCCGGAGTCCATGTGCAGGTAGATGATCCGGTTGGACACGGCCGACGAAATCGAGACCCGGCGGTCTTTCGACAGGTTGGCGATGTCTGCGGTGGGCACGCCCTCGATCATCTGGACGTCGCCGGCGAGCAGCGCGGCCACGCGCGCCGGCGCGCTCGGGATCATCTTGAAGCGGACGTTCTCCCACGCCGGCTTCTGGCCGTAGTAGGCGTCGTTGCGCTTCAGCACCACGCGGTCGCCCGCGACGTACTCGACGAGTCGGTACGGTCCGGTGCCGATCATCGCCTTGCCGGAATTGAAGTCCTCGGTCTTCGCCGTCTCCGCCACCGACTTCGGCAGGATCATCACCGCGCCCATGTCGTTCGGCAGCAGCGGGTGCGGCTTGTCGGTCTTCAGCCGAAGCGTCAGCGGATCGACGGCCCTGATCTCGACGATCGGCCGCACGAAGAACGCGAACGAGGCCGGGCTGTTCGGCACGTTGGGCACGCGCTTGAAGGTGGCGATCACGTCGTCGGCGGTGAAGTCCTGGCCGTTGTGGAACTTCACGCCCTTGCGCAGCTTGATCTCCCACTCGAGGTCGCTGATCGCCTTCCACGACTCCGCGAGACCCGGCTGCATGCGCTGGCTCTCGTCCTGCCGGACGAGGGTCTCGAACACGTGGCGGCCGAGGCTGTTGTTCGGCGTCAGGTTGTGGAAGTGCGGGTCGAGTGATGTGACCGGCGTGGACAGCCCGATCGTCAGGTCGGCCGCATGGGCCGAAGCGCCGAGCAGCAGCGACAGGATGGCTGCGCCGACGGCGCGATGGAAAGTGCGCAACATGTGTTCCTCCGGACCGTGAGGCCGCTAGCTTATCCCTTCGGCGTGGGTACCCGCCGTACCGCTCCGCTCGGGCGGGTTGGCGGCAGGTGAAAACCCGCAGGAGGCGGTGTGTCGCGAGAGCCCGGTGCTAGGCTCCCGCGCCTCTTCAAACCAAGGAACCTGCCGTGAAATCACCGTTGTTGCACCTCGCCGCGGCCTTGACCGCGCTGATCCCCGCGCTGTCCGGCGCACAGACCATCGTCGACGAGTGGCCGAACGTGAAGGTGCCCGCGGCGCCCGCGCTGAAGCCCGTGACCGTCGATCCCAAGACGACCGCCCTCCTGATGCTGGACTTCGTCGCGCCCAACTGCAATCCGCGGCCGCGCTGCCTGGCGTCGGTGCCTGCCGCCAAGAAGCTCCTCGAGGAAGCGCGCGCGCGCGGCATGATGGTCGCGCACGCCACGACGTCCGCCACCAAGGCCGCCGACATCCTGCCGGACCTCGCCCCGAAGGGCGACGAACCGGTCGTGTCGTCCGGAGTCGACAAGTTCCGCAACACCGATCTCGAGAAGATCCTGAAGGACAAGGGCATCCAGCACGTCATCACCATCGGCACCGCGGCCCACGGTGCCGTGATGTACACCGGCAGCGGGGCGGTGCTACGCGGCATGAAGGTGATCCTCCCGGTTGACGGCATGTCCGCCAACGACCCGTTCCCCGAGCAGTACGTGGCCTGGCACATGACCAACGCGCCGGTGATCGGGCCGAACGTCACGTTGACGAAGTTCGAACTGCTGAAGTTCTGACCTTCGCGTTGGCAGGGAAGAGCCACGGGCCGGTCCGAGGACCGGCCCTTTTTGTCTGCAGTGCACGCGGAGTGCGACCGCCCGGGGTATCTTTGCCAGCCTGAAACAGAACGATGAGCGGTCCCGGCCCGGGACCCGCTTCGGCCTTGTTGTCAGTTCCACCCTGGGAGGGTTCGTATGTCGAGAAAGCAATGGATTGCCGGCGCCACCGCAGCGCTGGTCCTTGGCGTCACCGCCGGCACCGCCGTCGCCGGCCCGACGCTCGATGCCATCAAGCAGCGCGGGACCCTGGTCTGCGGCGTGCACACCGGGCTGACGGGTTTCTCCGCGCCGGACAAGGCCGGCAAGTACGCCGGGCATGACGTGGACTTCTGCAAGGCGCTCGCGGCGGCCATCCTCGGAGCCGAGGACAAGGTCAAGTACGTGCCGCTGACGGCGCAACAGCGTTTCACCGCGCTGCAGTCCGGCGAGATCGACATCCTGTCGCGCAACACGACGTGGAACTCGAAGCGCGACACGACGATGGGCTCGGTGTTCGCCGGCGTCTGGTTCTATGACGGCCAGGCCTTCGTGGTGAACACCAAGAAGAATCCGAAGGTCAGGAAGCTCGCCGATCTCAACAAGGCGTCGATCTGCGTCGAAACCGGCACGACCACGGAACGCAACCTGGCCGATTACGCGCGCGCGAACAAGCTGACATTCAAGCCGGTCGTGTTCGAAGGACAGGAAGCCACGGAAAAGGCCTTCCAGTCCGGCCGCTGCGACGCCTACACGACCGACGCCTCGGGCATCGCCGCGATGCTCGTGAACCTCCCGAGCAAGGCGGACTACACCGTGCTGCCGGATATCATCTCGAAGGAGCCGCTCGGACCGATGCTGCGCCGGAACGACCAGGAGTTCTTCGCCATCGTGCGCTGGATGATCTTCGCGCTGCAGCAGGCCGAAGAGTCCGGCGTGACCAAGGCGAACGTCGCGCAGATGAAGAAGGAGAGCAAGGACCCGGCGATCCAGCGTCTGACAGGGGCGACCGGCGAAATCGGCAAAGGTCTCGGGCTCGATGCCGACTGGGCCGTTCGCGCGATTTCGGCGGTCGGCAACTACGGTGAGATCCACGACCGCAACATCAAGCCTCTCGGCCTTTCGCGCGGCCCCAACGCGCTCTGGAACAAGGGTGGGCTGATGTATCCGGTGCCGATGGACTGATCCAGCGCTGATTCAAGCCCTCCGGCGGGCAGTCCGCCGGAGGCGCCTGCCCTGTTCCTCACTTGCCATGCTTGCGCCCGGCGGCTCGTCCATGTGGGCTTCCGAACGATTCCGGAACCTCGTCTCCCAGCTGGCCCTGGTCGCCCTGATCGCCGCGATCGCCGGCTACGCTGCCCACAACCTCGTCCATAACCTCGAGAGCCGCTCGATCACGATCGGTTTCTCCTATCTGTCGCAGGAAGCCGGCTTCGACATCTCCGAGGAACTGCTCGAGTACGACCCGACCCATTCCTACGGCCGCGCGTTCGTCGTCGGCCTGCTGAACACGCTGTTTGTTTCCGCAGTGGCGATCGTCGCCGCCAGCGTCCTTGGCCTCGCGATCGGCATTGCGCGGCTCTCGCCGAACTGGCTGCTGGCGAAGCTCGCGGGCATGTACATCGAGTCGGTGCGCAACGTGCCGCTGATCCTCCAGTTGCTGCTCTGGTACGGCGTTATCACCGACGTGCTGCCTGCGGCCTCCGAGGCGCTGCGCGTGGGCCCGGCCTACCTGAGCCAGCGAGGCCTGAGCCTTCCTTGGCCCGAAGCCCATGCCGGCTGGTCCGCGGCCGGCATGGGCCTGGTCGTCGCGTTCATCGCGACGCTGCTGTGGTGGCGCCGGGCCAGGGCAATCCAGTCGACGAAGGGGCATGCCCCCGCCGTCTTCTGGCCGGGCGTCGGCCTGTTCCTCGCGCTGCCGATGATCGGCTGGGCGGTGTTCGGCGCGCCGACCGGGTTCTCGATGCCGGTGCTCGGTGGCTTCGACTTCGAGGGCGGCAAGAACGTTTCGCCTGAGTTCACGGCGCTCTTCCTCGGCCTGTCGATCTACACGGCGGCATTCATCGCCGAGATCGTGCGCGGCGGCATCCAGGCGGTGCCGAAGGGCCAGACCGAAGCGTCCGAGGCGCTCGGTCTCTCGCGCGGACAGCGCCTGCGCCTGGTGATCCTGCCGCAGGCGCTGCGCGTGATCATTCCGCCGCTGACCTCGCAGTACCTGAACCTGACCAAGAACTCTTCGCTGGCCGTTGCGATCGGCTACCCGGACCTGGTCAGCGTCTCCAACACCACTCTCAACCAGACCGGGCAGGCGATCGAGGCGATCGCGCTGATGATGGCCGTGTACCTGACGCTGTCGCTCGCGATCTCGGGGTTGATGAACTGGTACAACCATCGCGTGAAGCTGGTGGAACGGTGAGCGCCGCGGCGATCCGTCCCGTCATGCATCGCACGCCGAGCGCGCGTGCGATCGGCTGGCTGCGGGACAACCTGTTCTCCTCACCCGGCAACGCGGTTACCACGGTGCTGGTGGCGGCAATGATCGCCTGGCTGGGCGGGAAGTTCCTCTCCTGGGCCGTGCTCGACGCGGTCTGGGGCCGCGTCGGTGTGGCGGCCTGCAACGCGGTCATGGGTGAGGGCGCGTGCTGGGCCGTGGTCGCTGAAAAGTGGCGGCAGATGCTGTTCGGCATCTATCCGCAGGCCGAACAGTGGCGGCCTGCGGCCGCCGTGCTCCTGTTGTGCGCGATGCTCGTGGTGTCTGCGATGCGCGAGTTCTGGCAGGTGCGGCGGTTTGCCGCGGTCTGGGTCGTCGGCACGGCACTGTGCGCCTGGCTGATGGGCGGAGGCTTCGGCCTGACCCGTGTCGAAACCTCGCAGTGGGGTGGCCTCCCGATCACTTTGATGCTGGCCATCTACGGGACGCTGCTGGCCTTTCCGCTCGGCGTGCTGCTGGCGCTCGGCCGGCGTTCACAGTTGCCGATCATCCGCTCGGTGTCGATCGCGTACATCGAACTGGTGCGCGGCGTGCCGCTGATCACGGTGCTGTTCATGGCCTCGATCATGTTCGCGCTGTTCATGCCGGAGGGGATCAGCTTCGACAAGCTGCTGCGCGCGCAGGTTGCGATCATCCTGTTCAACGCCGCGTACATTGCCGAAGTCGTGCGTGGCGGCCTGCAGGCATTGCCGAGGGGCCAGTACGAGGCGGCGCACGCGCTGGGGCTCGGCTACTGGAAGACGCACCTGCTGGTCATCCTGCCGCAGGCGCTGAAGGTCACCATTCCGGCGCAGGTGAACAGCTTCATCGACAACTTCAAGGACACGTCGCTGGTCATCATCGTGTCGATCTTCGACTTCCTCTACGCCGTCAAGCAGTCGGTCGTCAGCGACCTCGACTGGCGGCACTACTTCATCGAGGGGTACCTGTTCGCGATGGGCGTCTACTGGGTCTTCTGCTACGCGATGAGCCGGTACAGCCAGTGGCTCGAACGACACCTCAACCGCGACCACCGGGCCTGACCATGGAAACCCTCGCGCACTCCATCCCTGTGGACGCCGGCGACATCATCGCGATCCACGGCCTCAACAAGTGGTACGGCGACTTCCAGGCGTTGCGGGACATCCACCTGACCGTCCAGCGCGGCGAGCGCATCGTGATCTGCGGCCCTTCGGGCTCGGGGAAGTCCACGCTGATCCGCTGCATCAATCGCCTCGAACAGCACCAGTCCGGCACCGTGACCGTCGACGGCGTGGAACTCGACGACTCGATCAGGAACATCGAAACCATACGCAATGAAGTCGGCATGGTGTTCCAGCACTTCAACCTGTTTCCGCACCTCACGGTGCTCGAGAACTGCACGCTGGCGCCGATCTGGGTGAAGAAGATGTCGCGCGCCGATGCGGACGCGACCGCGATGAAGCTGCTCCAGCGCGTGAAGATCGCCGACCAGGCTCACAAGTATCCGGGGCAGCTTTCGGGTGGCCAGCAGCAGCGCGTCGCGATTGCGCGCGCCTTGTGCATGTCGCCCCGCATCATGCTGTTCGACGAGCCGACCTCCGCGCTCGACCCGGAGATGGTCAAGGAGGTGCTCGACACCATGGTGACGCTCGCCCGCGACGGCATGACCATGCTGTGCGTGACGCACGAGATGGGGTTCGCGAGGGCGGTGGCCAACCGCGTGATCTTCATGGACAACGGGGAGATCGTCGAACAGGCCCCTCCGCAGGAGTTCTTCGCGAATCCGAAGTCGGAGCGGACCAGGCAGTTTCTCGACCAGGTGCTCGATCGCTAGGAGGGGCCGGATGTTCGGATCGAGAACGTCTCAGCCTCGGTCTTTGAACTTGGCGTCGATCCTGACGCGCGAACAGGCGTCGTTCGTTCCCGGCTGAATTCTGGTGGCCAAGGACGGAATCGCCCTTGGCCGATTTTGGCTCGCTACGCTCGCCGAAATCTGGTGGCCAAGGACGGAATTGAACCGCCGACACAAGGATTTTCAATCCTCTGCTCTACCGACTGAGCTACTTGGCCGTCTCGGATGACCGGTCGCACTGGCCCCGGTCTCGAAGGGCGCGAAGTATAGCGAACCGGGCCCTCGCTCCCAAATCGAGCCGCTGACGGCTGCGATAATCCGCGCCATGGATCCCCTTCGTTTCGACGTCGCCGTCGTCGGTCCCGGTGTCGCCGGCCTGGCAACTGCCCTTGGCCTCTCGCAGCAAGGCCTGCAGGTCGCCCTGGTCGGGCCGCGTGCCCGCGTTCACCAGCCGTCACCCGAGGCGCCCTATGACGCACGCATCTACGCGCTCGCGCCCGGCAGCGCGGCGCTGCTCGAGCGGCTCGGCGTCTGGGGCCGGGTCGACGCGGATCGCGTGTGCCCGGTGGAGCGGATGCGGGTTTTCGGGGATGCCGGCGATGAACTGACGTTCGACGCCTATGCGGCGACGGTCGAGCGTCTGGCGACCATCGTCGAGGAATCGGAACTGGCGCGCGTGCTGGATGCGGCCTGTGATTACCAGCCTGCCATCACGCGCATCGATGCGGCGTTCCAGGCGATCGAAACGCAGTCGCCAGGCACGGTTGAGCTCCAACTCTCCGATGGCCGCCGCGTGTCGGTGGCGCTGCTGGTAGGCGCGGACGGCGCGAACTCGGCGGTGCGCGCGGCCGCCGGCATCAACGCGGAACTCGAGCCGTACCTGCAGACGGCGCTGGTCGCGAACTTCGAGTGCGAGCGGCCCCATCTCAACACGGCGTGGCAGTGGTTCACCGACGAAGGCATCGTCGCGCTGCTCCCGATGCCCGGCCATCGCGTGTCGCTCGTGTGGTCCGCCCCCGAGACGCTGGCGCCGCAACTGCAGGCACTCGATCCCGCCGCGTTCGCCGACCGCGTCGCTGCGCGCGCGCGGCACGTGCTGGGATCCTTGGCATTGCTCGGCCCTGTGCACGCGTTTCCGCTGAGGCTGCTTACCGTCGGGCGACTCGTCGGCCCGTCGCTGGCGCTCGTCGGCGACGCGGCGCACGTGGTGCACCCGCTGGCCGGACAAGGTCTCAACCTCGGCCTGCAGGACGTCGACACGCTGCTCAAGGTCGTCGGCGAGCGCGAGCCCTTCCGGGCTTGCGGCGATCCGATCGTGCTGCGCCGCTACGAGCGTGCGCGCGCCGAATCGATCGGCCTGATGCGCTTCGCGACCGACGGGCTGGCGCGGCTGTTTGCCGTCGACGATCCGCTCGTGCGGGGAGCCCGCAATGCGGGCATGGCCCTGGTCAATCGCCTCGGTCCCCTGAAAAGCCGGCTGATCCGCCAGGCGCTCGGTTGAACCCGACCGGCAGCGCCTTGTCTACCTGAATCCTGCAGGTCGCCTCGGTACACTGGCGGCCCTCACGTTGGAGAACACGATGAAGAGTTGGCTGCGGCACGCGAGCGTGCTGGCAATGACGTTGGCGTGCACGGCGGCGCTCGCCCAGGCCCCCGCTCAGGCGCCTGTACAAGCGCCCGCGTCGAAGGCCGCCCCGGCGGCGGCGAGCACCGAGGCGCAGGTCGCGGCGCGGTTCGCCGAGCGGTCCGGCGGATCCAGGCCGGACCAGGTGTTCAAGGGTCCCGGCGGGCTCTTCGAAGTGCTGATTGGAGGCGAGCTGTACTACGTGGATGCCCAGGTCAATTTCGTGATCGCCGGCCGCATGTTCGACGCCCGCACGCGCGAGGACCTTACGCAGAAGCGCATCGACACCGCGCTGAAGGTCGACTTCAAGTCGCTCCCGCTCGATCGCGCCATCAAGACGACGCGCGGCAACGGCTCGCGCACGATCGTCACCTTCGAGGACCCGAACTGCCAGTACTGCAAGCGGCTGTGGCAGACGATGGGGGACCTGAAGGACGTGACCATCTTCACGTTCCTCTACCCGATCCTGTCGGCCGACTCGGCCACCAAGTCGAAGGCGATCTGGTGCTCGAAGGATCGCGCCGCGGCATGGGACCAGTTCATGGTCGGCGGCAAGGCGCCAGCCGCTGCCGCGGAAGACTGCAAGCATCCGATCGACGAGAACGTCGCCCTCGGCCGTTCGCTCGGCATCAACGGCACGCCGACGATCATCTTCGCCGACGGTTCGCGGGCGGCCGGCGCGCTGCCCGTGCCGATGATCGAGCAGCGGATCGCCTCGGCGAAGAAGTAACAGGCCCCTAACGCTTCAGCAGCGCCTCGGGCGCCGCGCCTTTCGGGGCGAGCATCCAGGCGCTGCCTTCGTGCTTCTGCCGGCCGGCCTTCTCGCCGGCGTCGGCGCCGAATCCCCAGAAGTAGTCGAAGCGCAGCGGCCCGCGGATCGCGCTGCCGGTGTCCTGCGCCATCATCGGCCGCGTGAACGGCTTGCCGGTCGCCGGATCGGTGGAACTGAGCAGGATCGGGACACCGAGCGGAATGAACCGCGTGTCCACCGCGAGCGAAGCGTGGGGCGTCAGCGGCACGTTGAGCGCGCCCTTGGGTCCCGTCGACGGATCACCGAGCGGCACTTCGCGGAAGAACACGTAGCTCGGGTTCTGCGCCAGCAGCCGGGCCACGCGTTGCGGGTTCCGCGCCGCCCACGCCTTGATTCCCTGCATCGACGCCTGGTCGATCGTCAGTTCGCCCTGGTCGACTAGCCAGCGGCCGATCGACCGGTACGGATGGCCGTTGCCGTCACCGTAGCCCAGCCGAACGATCTTTCCGTCGTCCAGTTGCACCCGGCCCGATCCCTGGACGTGCAGGAAGAAGGCGTCGATCGGATCGTCGACCCACAGGAGTTCCAGGCCCTTGAGCGAATTCGACGCTTCGATCTCGCCGCGCGACGCGTACGGAGCCAGCTTCCCGCCCTGCAGCTTGCCGCGCAGGCGGAGCCCGGCGAGTTCCGGGTAGACGCTCGCCAGGTCGACGGCGATGAGATCGTCGGGCACGCGGTAGATGGGCACCCGGTACTTCGACGATGCCTTGCGGCTGCCCCGAAGCAGCGGCTCGTAGTAGCCGGTGACGAGTCCCGTGTCGCGGACCTCGGCGTCCCTTGCCTCCGCAGGCGCCACGGCCCGGACCCGGTACGCATCGAACCCGCTGGCAAAGAAGCCGCGCATGGCCGCGGCGGAGCGCCGGTCCACCGCGGCGGCGCGTGCGCACGGTTCCTTCCACGCGGCATTGGCCAGGAGCGCCTGGCACGATTGCAGGAAGGCCGGCCAGGCCGCGATCCAGTCGGCGTCGGCCACGGCCGGAAGGGTG